>JBCCAJ010000518.1:0-1702 GCA_039814845.1 Pseudomonadota bacterium
CTTGGGCACCACGCAATCATCGTCCGTGGAGGCAATAAACGCCCCCTCCGCGACCGCGAAAGACACGTTGCGTCCAGCGGCGACGGTTTTGCCCGGATTGTCGAGGACCTTGGCCCCGAAGGAGTGGGCGATTTCGCGCGTGTTGTCGGTGGACCCGCCATCGGCGATCACGATCTCGATCTGCTCGGGCGGGTAATCCAGGGCGCGCAGAGACCCAAGGCAATCAGGCAATCGGTCTGCCCCGTTCAGAACCGGAATGCAGACCGAAATTTTTGGATAGTGTGCCGTTGCCCCCATGGCGTGCTTACCCCCATACGGGTTTGTGGCTGAGCCGGTTGCCGGTGACAATGGACAACAGGAACCCGGTGAAGGACACTTGCATGCCGATCACGATCAGGGTGAAGGCGGCAATGAGGTCACGTACCGCGTCAAGCGAGCCGTAATCCGTGCCAATCCAGCCGGCCGTGATGGCCGCGGCCCAGGCCATGCCTGCGCCCATAATGCCAAGCCCGGAGAACAGCCAGTGGGTTAGCTTGGATCCCTTGAGAAATGCGCCGATCGCGCCCACGGGTTTGCGGATGCGTTCGTGATAGGAATGCGCCGTGGCCACGATGCCCATGGCGCCGATCTGCACGGCGAGGATCAGGAACGCGCTGGCAGCAACCGCCCAGTGATCCCCGATGGAGAAGGGGCCGAACGCCACCATTCCCGCGCCACCCGCAAGAAGTGCGGTCATCAGCGCCAGACCCACGGCAAAAAGCCCAGCGGCCGGCACGATGAAAAGCCACGAAGGGCAAAGCATCAGCATGAAAAACAGATGGCGGAAACCGTCACGCCATGGGTTCAGATGCGGAGGACGTCCGCGCCCATCAGGGGACAGGGTCACGGGCACCTCAGCGATGTCCATATCCATGATGGCGGCTTTCATCACCATCTCAGAGGCGAATTCCATGCCAGTTGAGCTGAGGCGCATCTCGTCAAAGGCCTCGCGCGTCAGGGCGCGCAGCCCGCAATGGGCGTCGTTCACATCGGTCCGCACCAGCACGCGCAGAATGCCCGAGAGCGCTGGGTTGCCGATGTACTTGTTCTTCCAAGGCATTGCGCCTTCGCGGATTTCGCCCTTGAAGCGGGAGCCCATGCACATATCTGCGCCCGCGACCAGTTTCTCGATCATCGGAACGGCCTCAACGAAGTCATAAGAACAATCGCTGTCGCCCATCACAAAATACTGTCCGCGCGCGGCTTTGAACCCGCCCATCAGCGCGGCACCGTAACCCTTTTCATCCACATCGACGACCCTGGCACCGGCCTCTGTCGCCAGTCCCTGACTGCCATCGGTGGAGCCATTGTCGGCCACGATCACTTCGCCTGTCAGACCGTGCTTTTCAAAAAGGATATCGAGCGCCTCTTTCGCACGCGCCACACAAGGACGCGAAGACTTGGTGAGGGAACAGCCAGCGCGAGCCAGATTTGGGTACAGGAGCCGGGCACGCCGCGGGTGGGAAAGGCCTATTTGACCGCCTTCCAGGCGACCGGGGAGCGCCTGTTTCTGGACGCTGCCCTCGAAGCGGGAAAGGCCCTCCTCCATGGGCAACTGGTCTCCGGGGGGTGGACGAACGCCATCGACTTTGATCCCGGGGGGAAGTGGGCCGGTCGCTACCGGAATGGGAAAGGTCGTGCGAAAGGGAAGACGATTTCGACC
>JBCCAJ010000151.1:0-6503 GCA_039814845.1 Pseudomonadota bacterium
CCCCCGTTTGCCGCCAAAATAGCGCGATACCAAAGCCGCATCGACGCCCGCTGCCCCGGTGATGTCACGGACAGAAACATTTGAATAGCCGCGCGTCCAGAAGAGATCACGCGCGGCACCCAGCAGCTTTTCTTTGGTCGGACGGGGCTTTGCCATTGGATCTAACTACCGGTCATGCGGGAAAAGTCAACATCTGTTGACTTGCTCAAGCGACCCGCCTAAATAGATGTCAACACTTGTTGACTTCTCACAGGAGGCCCCATGCCCAACACAGCCCTCATAACCGGTGCATCCGCAGGCATCGGCACAGAATTCGCCCGCTACCACGCCGCAAGGGGTGGTGATCTGGTCATCGCGGCCCGTCGTCAGGCCCCGCTCGACGCGTTGAAGGCGGAACTGGAAGCCGCCCATGGTGTGACCGTTACCGTGATGGCGATGGATGTAGGATCGCCTGAACAAGCCACCGCACTTCATAAGGCGGTGACGGCCAAAGGGATCACGATTGATATACTGATCAACAATGCTGGCTTCGGCGGTCATGGCGCGTTTCTGGATCGTGATCTGGCGCAGGATCAGGCGATGATCGACCTCAATATCGGTGCGCTGGTCACGCTCAGCCATCTGGTGGGCCGCGATATGAAGGCCAATGGCGGCGGCAAGATGTTGCAGGTGTCCAGTACGGCCAGCTTCATGCCCGGCCCCTATCAGGCCACTTATTTCGCCACCAAGGCGTTTGTCACCGCGTTCAGTCAGGCCATTGACCATGAAATGCGTGCTGATGGGATCACATCCACCGCGCTTTGCCCGGGGCTGGTGCACACCGAATTTGTTGCCCGTGCGAATCTTGAGGGCACCGGCCTGACCAGGCAAAAAGGGGCCACCGCGTCCTCTGTGGCCAAGATCGGGTATGATGCCATGCTGCGGGGCGATCTGATTGCCATCAATGAACGGGCGCTGAAATTCATGACGAATTGGGTGATCCCGCTGCTGCCGCGCCGCCAAGTGCTGCGCACGATTGCCGGGATGCAGAAGAAATGACGCTCGGACGATGTCCCCTCAGGCGGCCTCAAAAGTGCTGACATGAGCCTGCAGCAATTCCTTCAGCTTCGCCGAGGAAAAATCACCTTTCACGATGTATTCCTTCACGAAATCCCAGTGCAGAGATCTGTCCTTATCCTCCTGGCGGCCTGACGATGTAAACATCACCACTGTGGGCGGCGCGAAGTCGGGTGCGGCTGACACGTGGTGGAAGGCGCTGAGAAACCCAAATCCATCAAGGATAGGCATATTGATGTCGAGAAAAACAAACAGCGGAGGATAGGTTTCGGGATCGACATCGCGTTTGGTTTGGTAGTCGGAAAACACCTCCAAAGCCGCTGCCCCGTTTTCAGCCTCGATCACGTCAAAGTCGAGGTCGGTTTTCTGCAGCCGCCTTTTGAGAAGGTAGCGATCCGCCGCGTTGTCATCGACAATCATGATTGAGAGGGTCATGGGCGTGCCTCCTTCGGGGCTAGGCTCGGGACGGTGACGCGAATGGCCGTGCCTGCCTCGCTTGATGTCACGTCGATATGGCCGGACAAGGCATCCACATTCTTTTTCACGATGGCCAGGCCCAACCCTGTTCCTTCGCTGTGTCGATTGAACCGGGTGAAGCGGTCAAAGATGCGGGCGCCAGCCTCCTCCGGGATGCCGCAGCCGTTGTCTTCCACCTCAATGGCGATGCCGTCTTCGGTTTCACGGCTTTTCACGCGCACAAATTTTTCATCTCTGTCAGGTGCATGATACCGGATCGAATTGGCGACCAGGTTTTCAATGATTTGCCGCAGCCGCACAGGTTGGGTCTGAATATGCTGAATGTCGAGGTGGTTTTCGATGGCGACACCTGCATTGGTCGAATACGCAGACAAACCTTCGCGCACCTCATCCAACAGGGCATTTAGATCCACATCGCGCGCCTCCCCATCTTCCAGATCCGCACGGGCCAAGTCGAGCATGGATTTCACATTGCTCTTAAGCCGATCCATCATGAGGAAGATTTGCTGAAGGCTCTGCATGGCGTCCTCCATGTCACCGTCTTCGATGTCTTCCATGATCATCGAAGCCAACCCCTTCACTGTCGAAATCGGCCCCTTCAGATCATGAGAGGCGCGATAGGCAAATTGGGTCAGTTCTTCGTTAGCGCTTTGCAATTCCTGGGTTTTTTCATGCAGATTGGTCACATCTGTGGCGATCACAGTGGCACCGCCCAACACATCATCGGCAAAGGCCCAAGGGCTGATCTGCAATGTATAAATGCGGCCTTTTGGATCATCCACGGGGTGTGTGACCGTGATGTTTCGGTTTTCGCGGGTGCGCAGACAGGCATCAATTTCCTTTGCCACGGTGTCCAACTCGGGATGCACATCGCCAAAGTAACTGTTTGCCGTAATGTGATGTGCGCCGAAGGCGGCATCCCACAGGTGGCTCTTCTGAATAAGTCTGGCCTGAACATCGACCATCGCGATCGGGTTGGGAAAGGATCGTGCCAGCATCTGAAGGGGTGCGACAAAGGCTTTGGCATCATCATGTCCGATGCTGCGCCGCGGGATCTTTGCATCTTTCAAAAGCCGCGCCACCGCGACGGTGCGCACCACCTCAGTGTCGGCGAACACGGGGGATTTGATCGTGTGAAACATCCGCACATCGCCATGCGTATCGGTCACCGGTTCCTCCGGAACGTCCAAGGACTGGCCTGTGACCATAACGGTTTGGTCATCAATCACATATTGCAGGGTGGTGTCGGGATCACTGTGATCTGCATCGACGAGATCGATCAATGTCTCCTCCGTCAAGCCATAGTAATTCAGAAATGCCGTATTGGCCCAAAGCAGGTTGGACCGCGGCCCTTTGACCAGCACCATGTCGTGCATCGCGTTTAGCGTGTCTTTGTACCAACTGGCGTCGTATTGGGGCATTCTTGCCTTTCTTTAAATCACATACCGGGTGCCGGAAGGAGACACCAAGCCAGCACACACGCACCGCGCGTGCAGCCTCGTGTAAATTGGTTGCAAATCAGCTAACGACGGATGGGATTCCGTGTCGCGCCCGAAACAAGAAAAAAGCGCGCCTGTAACAGGCGCGCCTTTGCTGTTCGTTTGGGGTATGCCCTTAGGCCAGCAAGCGCCGCGCAATCACCTGCGCCTGAATTTCAGCTGCCCCTTCAAAAATGTTCAGGATCCGCGCATCGCAAAGCACCCGGCTGATCTTGTACTCCAGCGCGAATCCGTTGCCGCCATGGATTTGCAGCCCATTGTCTGCCGCAGCCCAGGCCACGCGCGCGCCCAGCAGCTTTGCCATCCCGGCCTCCAGATCGCAGCGCCGCCCATTGTCCTTCTCCCAGGCGGAGAAATAAGTCAGCTGCCGCGCCACCATGATCTCCACCGCCATCATCGCCAGCTTGCTGGCCACACGCGGGAATTCGATCAGAGACTTGCCAAACTGCTTGCGGTCAATCGCATACTGCATCGAGATATCGAGAGCCGATTGCGCCACGCCCACCGCGCGGGCGGCTGTTTGGATACGGGCGCTTTCAAAGGTCTCCATCAACTGTTTGAAGCCCTTGCCTTCTTCCCCGCCCAGCAGGTTCTCACCCTTGACGTGGAAGTTATCAAAGCCCAGCTCGTATTCCTTCATGCCGCGATAGCCCAGCACCTCAATCTCACCGCCGGTCATGCCGTCTGTGGGGAAGGGGTTCTCATCAGTCCCGGGCGTCTTTTCCGCCAGGAACATGGACAGGCCACGGTGATCTGTGCTGTCGGGATTGGTGCGCGCCAGCAGCGTCATCACCTGCGTGCGCGTGGCATGGGTGATCCAGGTCTTGTTGCCTGTGATGCGATAGTCATCGCCATCTTTCACAGCCCGCGTGCGCAAGCTGCCCAGGTCAGACCCGGTGTTGGGTTCCGTAAACACGGCCGTCGGCAGCGTCTCCGCACTGGCGAGACGCGGCAACCACTTCTGTTTTTGCTCTTCCGTGCCGCCCGCGATGATCAACTCCGCCGCAATCTCCGACCGCGTGCCCAGCGAGCCCACACCGATATAGCCACGGCTGAGTTCCTCAGAGACCACACACATTGACGCCTTCGACAGACCAAACCCGCCATATTCTTCCGGGATGGTCAGGCCAAACACACCCATCTCCGCCAATTCCTCAATGATCTCCATCGGGATCAGTTCATCTTTGAGGTGCCAGTCGTGGGCGTAGGGCTCCACCTTGTCGATGGCGAAACGACGAAACTGCTCGCGGATCATCTCCAACTCTTCGTCCAGCCCGCTGGCGCCCACAGTAATCTCCGCCGCGCGCTCCTGCATCAGCTCCACAAGGCGCATCCGCGCGGCTTGGGTGTTGCCGGTCTGGGTCAGGGTCTGGATTTCCGGGATCATCATACCGCGCATGTCATCTTGGCTGAGGCCCAGATCCTGAAGGCGGATAATCTCGCCCTGGTTCATCTGGATGCCACCGTAAGTCTGCCAGAGGTATTCCCCAAACGCGATCTGGTGGATCAGCTGCTCCACCTCGCCGAACTTGCCGTCCGCGTCCAGCCGCTTGGCCCAGTCCTGCATCTGGCGCAGGGATTCGACATAGGTGGCCAGCCACGCCAGCCCGTGAGCGGCGGTCTGATTGGCTTCAATCTTGGCGCCGGAGACGCGGCCACCCTCCACCACCATGTCCTCCAGCCGCGCCTTGGCCGTCGCTAGAATGCCTTCTACTGGCGCAACAGCGGCTTCTGTCAGCGACAGAAGGTTTTCAAGCAATACAGGCGTGTTCAGCGCCATATCCTGTCCATCATGTGCCATGAATCACTCTCCTTCGTATCCAGTCGGTCTGATCTATCTATTTCGCACTTGCAGCGCAACTATTTTGCGCGCGCGATAAGTCAATTGTTCATTTATTGCGCCATGATGTCGCGCTGACATGGCGGAGGGCGCGCGCTTGGCATCAGTCTACAAGATTTCGTGCCTCCGGCGGGGATATTTTTAGCAAGAAGAAAGGCCATCCGATCGTGCCATTCTTCTTGCAACAAATATCCCGGGGGAGACCACGCAGTGGGCGGGGGCAGCGCCCCCTTTTACCTATGATGCATATCCGCTACATGCCCTATGACAAACAAACCGCAAGCGGGCGCCAAAGATATGAAATTCACCCTTTCCTGGCTCAAGGATCATTTGGACACCACCGCCTCGGTCGATGAGATTGCAGATGCGCTCACTGATCTGGGCCTGGAGGTGGAGGATATCTCAAACCCGGCGGCGCGGTTGAGCGAGTTTACCATCGGCAAGGTGGTCAAGGCCGAGGCGCATCCGGACGCGGATCGTCTGCGCGTGTGTCAGGTGGCCACAGATGAGGGCGAAACCCAGATCATCTGCGGCGCGCCCAATGCACGGGAAGGCATCACCGTCGTGATCGCCAAGCCCGGCGTCTACGTTCCCGGCATCGACACCACAATCGGCGTGGGCAAGATCCGCGGCATCGAGAGCTTCGGCATGATGTGTTCGGAGCGCGAGATGGAACTGTCGGACGAACATGACGGCATCATTGAATTGCCCTCCGGCGAGGTGGGCGAGAAATTCATCGACTGGCTGGCCGCGAATGACCCCGCCAAGGTCGACCCTGTGATCGAGATTGCCATCACGCCCAACCGGCAGGATGCGCTGGGTGTGCGCGGGATCGCGCTGGATCTGGCTGCGCGCGGCATCGGCACCATGAAACCCGCCAAGGCCGCCCATGTGGAAGGTCAGTTTGTCTCCCCCATCACCGTCACCATTGATGAAGACACGCGCGATGGATGCTACGTCTTCGCCGGTCGCCTGATCCGCGGCGTCAAGAACGGCCCCAGCCCCGATTGGCTGCAAACCCGCCTGCGGGCCATCGGCCTGCGACCCATTTCTGCTCTGGTCGATGTGACCAACTTCTTCACCTATGACCGCAATCGCCCGCTGCACGTGTTTGACGCGGCCAAGGTCAAAGGCGATCTGCGCGTTCACCGTGCCAAGGGCGGCGAAACGCTGGTCGGCCTTGATGAGAAAACCTACACCTTCTCTGAAGGTCAGGTTGTCATCTCGGACGACGAAAACATCGAAAGCATCGCCGGCATTATGGGCGGGCTGGCCACCGGCTGCACCGAGGAGACCACGGATGTCTTCCTGGAGGCCGCCGTCTGGGATCACATCCAGATCGCCATGACCGGTCGCGCGCTCAAGATCAATTCCGATGCCCGCTACCGCAACGAACGCGGCATCGACCCGGAATTCAACATGGACGCGATTGAGTTGGCCACCCAGATGATCCTCGATCTTTGCGGCGGGGAGCCTTCTAACGTGGTCATCGCGGGCGCCGTGCCCGACACCTCCCGCGCCTACAAACTCGATCCCGCCCGCGTGCAATCGCTGGTCGGCATGGAGATCCCCGAGTCTGAGCAACGCCAGACCCTCACCCGCCTTGGCTTCCGAATGGAAGGCAACATGGC
>JBCCAJ010000421.1:0-2921 GCA_039814845.1 Pseudomonadota bacterium
CGTTACACCACTAAAAATACGAACAAGGTCGTGGGGGCATCAGATGCGCTCTCTCGGGAAATTGCGGCTCTGTTTTATCAACAAACGATTTTGGGCTGGCATTCGTGATCCTTGGCCTGATCACCTGGTATGTTCTTAAGCTCTCTCGTTCAGAACGCGACTTGATGCAGGCGCGTCGTGATGGCGAACGCCGGATGGTCGCTATGTCCGGCGGTGTGCTGCATTTCACCGCCGTGCAGATCCTGCTGGGTGCGCTTGTGGCGGGGATTGACGCGGGCCGGTCGTTTACCGATTGGCCGCTTATGGGCGGATCCTTCCTTCCGATCGAGGTCTGGATGCCGGATCTGGGGATTCGGAATTTCTTTGAAAACGCAGGCCTGGTGCAGTTTATCCATCGCATTTGGGGCTACGTCCTGCTGTCCTACGCCGTCTTCGTCTGGGTCCGCAGCCGCCGCAGCGCCCATGTCGCCACGCGCCGGGCGTTCAGTGTGATGATGGTCGCCCTTGTCGCGCAGATCGTTCTTGGCATCGTAACAGTGCTTTATGCAGCACCTTGGAATATCGCAATTTTTCACCAGCTCCTGGCCGTGATCGTGTGGGTTTTGATCCTGCGCGCGCGGTTCCAAAGCCAATATCCTGTCCCCCAATCCATTCGAGGGTAACCCATGACAGCTTACGACGCGTTGATGGCCTATGACCGTCAGACACGAGCCCTTGGCCAGATTTCCGGGCGGTTGAGCTGGGATCAGGAAACCATGATGCCCCCCGGCGCCGCGGATCAACGGGCCGAGGAACAGGGCGCGATGGAGGCCGTATTGCACGCTCGCCGGACAGACCAGCAAGTGGGCGAATGGCTGGCCGCGGCGGAGCCTGAAACGGACGTGGCCCGCGCAAACATCCGCGAAATTCGGCGCGGGTTTGAGCGGGCTTCCAAAGTACCGGCAGATCTGGCGACCGCGCTGGCCCGTTTGACCAGCCGAAGCCAGGGTTTATGGGCCAAGGCGCGCCGGGCCGATGATGTGGCGGCTTTCCTGCCGGTGCTGGAGGAGGTCGTCGCCCTCAAACGCGAAGAGGCGCAGGCCATCGCGGGCAGTGATGTCAGCCCCTATGACGCGCTCATTGAGGATTTTGAGCCGGGCATCACCGGGGCCGAATTGCAGGCCATGTTTGACGGCATGCGCCCAGGCCTTGTTGCCCTGCGCGAACGCGCGCTGGTGGGGCAGGCGGGGCCAGTGGTTGAAGGCAAATTCCCGGGCGATCTGCAAATGGCGCTGGCAAACGAAATCGCGGAACGTTTTGGCTATGACAATGACCGTGGGCGGCTGGATCTGGCCGTGCATCCGTTCTCATCCGGGTCGGGCGATGACGTGCGTATTACCACGCGCATTTGCGAAGATGACCCCTTCAACTGCCTTTATTCGACCATCCATGAGACGGGGCATGCCTGCTATGAGCAGGGCATCGACCCGGCTTATGGCCTGACGCCTCTTGGGCGCGGCGTGTCCATGGGGGTCCATGAAAGCCAATCGCGCATCTATGAAAATCAGCTGGGCCGGGGCCGTGCGTTCTGCGGCTGGCTTTATGGCGCGATGCTGGACCGGTTCGGCGATTTTGGCGTGGCTGATGCGGATGCCTTTTACGCCGCAGTCAATCGTGTGCATCGCGGCTACATCCGGACTGAAGCGGATGAGGTGCAGTATAACCTCCATATCATGCTGCGGTTTGAGCTGGAGCGTGCCCTTGTGATGGGTGATCTGGCGGTGACCGATCTTGAAGCGGCTTGGAATGACCGCTTTGAGGCCGATTTCGGCTATGCCGTTGATAAACCGTCGAACGGCATCTTGCAGGATGTGCACTGGTCCGTTGGGCTGTTCGGGTATTTCCCGACCTATAGCCTTGGCAATGTCTATGCGGGCTGTCTTTACAAGACGTTGCGCGCACAAGTGAATGGGCTGGATGATGCTCTGGCTGAAGGTGACCCGAGCCCCGCCACCGCGTGGCTGCAGGACAATCTGCAAACCCATGGCGGGCTGCGCGTGCCCAAAGACACGATCACCCATGCCTGCGGAGAGGTGCCCAGTTCCGCGCCACTGATGGCCTATTTAGAAGAGAAATTCATCGCGCTCTATCCCGGCTGACACTGTCTTTGACTGGCCATGTCCTTGGGCGGATGGCCGTGATACCCTGCCCGCAGCACCAAAGACAGGGAGGTTCACATGACCACAAGAACGACCAACGGGCGCGGCAAGCTTTACGACAGCGTGCTGGATACTGTGGGCGATACACCTACCATTCGCATCAATCGCATCGCGCCGGATAACGTCACGGTTTATGTAAAATTTGAGGCCTTCAACCCTGCCGGGTCCGTGAAAGACCGCCTTGCGCTCAACATCATTGAGGCCGCAGAACGCAGTGGGCACCTCAAGCCCGGCCAAACAGTGGTGGAAGCAACGTCGGGCAACACCGGCATCGGACTTGCCATGGTCTGTGCCGCAAAGGGCTATCCTTTGGTGGTAACGATGGCGGAAAGCTTTTCCATCGAACGGCGTCGCCTGATGCGGTTTCTGGGCGCCAAGGTCGTGCTGACGCCCAAAGGGCTGAAGGGCTTCGGGATGTATACCAAAGCCAAGGAACTGGCCGACGAAAACGGTTGGTTCCTAGCCAGTCAGTTCGAAACGGCGGCCAATGCGGATATGCATGAGAACACCACCGCGCGCGAAATTCTGGCAGATTTTGATGGCGAACAGCTGGATTACTGGATTACGGGCTATGGCACTGGTGGGACCGTTTCTGGCGTGTCCCGCGTGCTGCGCCGCGAACGGCCCGATACGAAGATTATCCTGACAGAGCCGGATAATGCCGCCATCCTCGCTTCGGGGTATGTGAACACCCGCAACGCGGACAATCAGCCGACCGAAGGC
>JBCCAJ010000002.1:0-27239 GCA_039814845.1 Pseudomonadota bacterium
CGGGCAACGGGACGATCCGACTTGATCTGGCTGCGAACACCGATATCGCGGATGATCTGGGCAATGCAGGGCCTGCGGCTTTCACAACAGGCCAAGTGCACACCGTTGATCTGGACGCCCCCACCGTGACATCGCTTTTGCGGCAGGCGCCGCTGACGGAGGTGACGGATGCCGACACCCTGACCTTCCGCGTGACATTCAGTGAATATGTCCAAAACGTGGATCAGGGGGATTTTCGGGTGATTGGATCAACCGGAAGTGTCGTTTCGGTGACGCCCGTTTCCGCCAAAGTCTATGACCTTGCGCTATCGGGTGGCGCGTTGCCGAATTTGAATGGCACCGTTTCGCTGGTTTTTGCCGGGGCTCAGAACATCACCGATCTGAATGGCAACGGGTTGACCAACAGGACCCCCGGCACGTCCGAAAGCTACACTGTCGATAACAGCGCACCGACGGTCTCAATCGCCTCCGCCGCAAGCGGCACGGTGGGCGGGCCCTTCACCATCACGGTGACCTTTTCCGAACCCGTCACCGGGTTTGCGGAAGAAGATATCGTGACCACGGGCGCAACCGTCTCCGGGTTGACGACAAGTGACAATCAAACCTTCACGGCGACGCTGACCCCCACAGGCACGGGCGCGATCACCGCAGATGTGGCGGCGGGCGTGGCGCAGGATGCCGCCGGTTTTGGCAACCCCTCCGCGACGCAGTTTTCCATTGGCGCAGATATCACCGCGCCAGTCTTGACGATCGCAGGCCCTACCGGGCCACAAACCGGGGATTTCACCCTCACGATCACCGCGGATGAGCCTGTCAGCGGGTTCACCCTGGCCGACATTGTGGTCACCAATGGCACGCCGGCGAACCTCTCCGCCTCCTCCGGGACCAGCTTCACCGTCGATATCATCAACCCTGTTGTTGGCAGCACGGTTGACGTCGCACTCGCCAAGGGTGCGGTGCAGGACGGTGTAGGGAACGCAAGCGCACCCGTTTCGTTCCAGGCAACCGCCGGATCGCCGGTGTCTGAGTTTGAGGACAACAAGACAGAGGTCATCGACGTGGTGCAGGCCGACGTGCGCCGGGACCTGCAAAACGACATCAGCGCAAATCAAAAAATGATGGACGGCGCGATGGACCGTTTCATCGCGGGAGGCGATGGGGAAACCGCGGCCCGCGATGTGCCCTTCGACGTGACCGGCTTTGCCGAAGTGACGGGGGATGGCCTGGCCACCCGCGGTGAGTTCTACGGCTTTGATCATCTGGGCAACGGCCATGCACGGTTTGTCTTCGGTCAGTTCGACGTGACACGCGATGAGGGCGGATCCACCACCGCACAGCTTTCTGGCCGTATGGTGTGGGAGCGTCCTTTGTCAGACACTGCAACCCTTGGCTACTTTGTTGGCGCGCGCGTCGGGCAATCGGATATCAACGGCACCTTCAACGGCGACGCCACAACCTTTGGTGTGCTGGGCGGGGTGTATGCGATGCAGCGGCTTGGCAGTTCCACCTTCGGTGCGGGGTATCTGGGTGTCGGGCAAAGCTGGTCCGACCTGTCGATGTCCAATGGCACTCTGGGGCTGAGCGGGACATATGACTACACGTCCTACTACGCGGGGGTGGAATTGACCGGTCGGGTACCCCTGTCGACCGCTGTTGAACTGCGCCCGAACCTTGCCGTGGATTATGCCTATGCGCAGGTGGGTGTGACAGGGCTAGATGCAACAGCCTTTGGCCTTGCGGCCCCGGTGAGTGCAGATTTCGGCAGTGTTTGGGTGCTGGAAAGCAGCTTCACGCCAGAGATCATCTGGTCGCTTGCTCAGGTCGGCACCCAGAACACGGCCTTGACCTTTGCCCCTTCCTTGATCTGCCGCGAAGAAGGCGGACGCGTTGGGCGCAGCAATTGTGGCGGTGGGTTGGAGCTTGGCTTGCAATACACCAGCCCCGATGGCCGAACGCGGCTCGACGCCACCGTTGAAGGCACCGAAGTCGGAGGGACAACTCAGGAACGGTTCAATCTTTCGGTTGAAAGAGCATGGTAGGACAAAAGAAGACGCCACATGACAGGCGGTGAGCCTGCCACGAGCCCCAATCGGCATCATCGCAGAAAGCGCCGTCCTTAAAAAGACCAAGGTCGTCTTTCGGCTACTAACATTCGTTTGGACATCGTGCCGCATTGGGGAGGTATGGGCTCAAACAGGACTTTGGCGACGTGCTCGCAGAGTATCGCTTATCACTATGTTTCCTCCCACCACTCTTTATGACCGAAGCTGACAATCGGCCTTAAATTTGGCCCGCGCCAGCTACTTGGCATTCGCAACCATAAGTATGCTGCGATCAATCCTGTTACAGCCGCCAAAATGAGTAGGGCCTTTATCATGCCGATGCCCGCGTAGCCTTTAAAGAGGTCACTGTGATAGACGTGCGGGCGATCCGGCAGGTATTTTACAGAGAACTTTCGGCCCGGGGTTAAACCTGTTGCGTAACGTTTCTTCTTGTTTACGCTCCCTTCAATCAGGTCGCCCTGTTCTGTCCGGAAAGCATACACAATATCCTGCCGTAAGCCGCCGGTGTTGTTTTGGCGCCCGAGCCAGTTTCTATAGGGCTCGCCGACCCAAACGATTTCCGCTTCGACGCTTACACCTCGCTCATCCAGCGCCTTCAGAATTGGCAGATTTACAATTGCAATCCAAAGGCACGCCCAAAGCGCTACTACCGCAACGATAGCCAGCGCGAATAAACGATAGGGAACATTGAAGAATCGCATGGCGTCTACGTAGCGTTACATTCAGGCATTTTTTAGCCAGCCATGGATGGGCGGCTAATGGCTGCTTTGCGGACAAACCTACCCTCCATAATTTATCGCCTCCATGCTGCGCTCACAGCGGGTGCCAAGACCTGACGCCGACCAGCGCGGGGTGCTGTACACTGCAGTAACGCTCACCTACGCTAAGCGTACCAAATGCTTGAGGTCCGATGTCCAGCATCAAGATAATAGATCTGCTCGTGGCGGCTATGAAGCAAGGCGGCGTGCAGATCGTCGACCTCACAGAAACGCTGACGCCGGAATTTCCAGTCATTGAAATGTTGCCGCCCCTGAAGCAAGGCCGACCGTTCACGTCGGAGACAATATCGCAATACGATGATGCAGGGCCGAGTTGGTATTGGAACAATATTTCACTGTCTGAGCACACAGGCACGCACCTTGACGCGCCTATTCACTGGGTCACAGGAAAGGACCTACCGAACAACTCGGTTGATACGCTGGCTGTTGAACAGTTCATCGCACCCGCATGCGTTATTGATTGCAGCGCCGAGGTGGCCAAAGAAAAAGGGTTCATTCTCACGCGCAAGCACATTGAAACTTGGGAACGCACGCATGGTCAGATCGAAGCCGGGTCCTGGGTTTTTCTCAGGTCTGACTGGCGTAAGGTCGCTGACGCGAAGAATTGGACGAACCGGCAAGTCGATGGTTGCCATTCTCCCGGGCCAGATGTCGACGCCGTGAAGTTCCTCGTAGATGACCGCGACGTTCTGGGCTTTGGCACTGAAACAGTTGGCAGTGATGCAGGACAATCGTTTTTGTTTGAGCCGCCATACCCGGTCCATGAAATCCTCAACGGAGGCGGCAAGCTTGGATTGCAGTGCATGACGAAATTGGATCACCTGCCTCCGAAAGGTGCCCTGATCATCGCTGCGCCACTGAAGATACAAAACGGATCGGGCAGCCCTTTGCGCGTGCTAGCTATGGTGCCTTCTGAATAGCCGGATAGACGCTCGGTTTTCTGATTACTTTGGGCTCATTCCGGAGCTTGGGAGAGTTGGGCGCGCTTACCCCTTCTCATGAAAATGATCAAAAACCTTCTTGGCCAGCGCCGCTGACACCCCCTCCACCGCCTTCAGATCGGCCAGATTGGCGCGGCTCACCGCCTTGGCGGACCCAAAATGTGCCAGCAGCGCGCGTTTGCGGGCCGCGCCCACGCCGGCGATATCGTCTAAGGGGGAGGCACTGATGGATTTGGCGCGCTTGGCGCGGTGGGTGCCGATGGCGAAACGGTGGGCCTCATCCCGTAGGCGTTGGACGAAATAAAGCACGGGGTCGTTGTGGCGCAGCGCCTTCACGGTCTTGCCAACGCGGTGGAATTCTTCCTTTCCGAGATCGCGGTCGATGCCCTTGGCCACGCCGATCATGGGAATATCCGTCACCTCCAACGCGCTCATGATCTCATGCACCGCGCTCACCTGCCCCGCGCCGCCATCGATCAGCAGCAGGTCGGGCCAAAGCCCTTTTTCCCGATCGCCGTCCTCTTTCAAAAGCCGCTTCAAGCGCCGGGTCAGCACCTCTTTCATCATGCCAAAATCATCGCCGGGCGTCAGGTCTTCGCCCTTGATGTTGAACTTGCGGTAGTGGTTCTTCATCCACCCTTCCGGCCCCGCCACGATCATCGCGCCCACGGCATACGCGCCCTGTATATGAGAGTTGTCATAGACCTCGATCCGCTCCGGCACCTTCGGCAAGTCAAACGCCTCTGCCAGCCCTTTGAGCAGCTTGGCCTGGGTCGCCGCCTCCGACATCTTGCGCGCCAGGCTTTCGCGGGCATTGCGCAGCGCGGCATCCACCAGCTCCGCCTTTTCACCCCGCTGCGGCACAAGGATTTCCACCTTCCGGCCGATCTTGGTACCCAAGGCGTCCGCCATCAAATCAGGGTCCTCAATGCCCTGGGACAAGATCAATTGTCGCGCCGGGTCTTTGCTGTCGTAGAACTGGCCTATAAACGCCTCCAGCACCTCGGCGGCATCCACATCAGCCCCCACGCGCGGATAGAAATCCTTGTTACCCCAGTTCTGCCCCGCGCGGATGAAGAAGACCTGCACGCAGGCCTGACCCTTATCCAGATGCAAAGCGATGATGTCGGCCTCACTGACCGTGCGCGGGTTGATGCCCTGATTGGTCTGCACCATGGTCAGCGCCTTGATCCGGTCGCGCAGGCCGGCGGCACGTTCGAACTCCATCGCCTCAGAAGCGGCCTGCATCTGCGCCGCCAATCTCTCCTGCACCTCGGTGGATTTGCCGCGCAAGAAATCATCGGCCTGCTTCACCAGGCCCGCATAATCCTGGGGTGTGATCTTGCCGCAGCACGGTCCCGCACAGCGCTTCATGTGATAGTTGAGGCAGGGCCGATCACCCGCCTCCACCTCCCGATCGCTGCATGTCCGCAGCAGGAACACCTTCTGCAAGGTATTGAGCGTCCGGTTCACTGCGCCCGCACTGGCAAAGGGGCCGTAGTACCGCCCCTTGCGCGTCTTCGCGCCGCGATGCTTTTCCAACCTCGGAAACTCATGCTCAGACGAGATAAAGATATACGGGAAACTTTTGTCATCACGCAGCAGCACGTTGTAGCGCGGCTTCAGCTGCTTGATCAGGTTCTGTTCCAGCAAAAGCGCCTCGGTTTCCGTCGAGGTCGTCAGGAACATCATCGACGCTGTCTCGGAAATCATCCGCTCAATCCGCCGCGTGTGGCCGGTGGGGCGCGAATAGCTCGACACGCGGGCCTTCAGGTTCTTGGCCTTGCCCACATAAAGCACCCGCGCCTGGGCATCGAGCATGCGGTACACACCCGGCGACCCATCCAAAAGGCGCAGGTAGCCATGGATCACCTGGTGGCCTGTTTTGGTCTCTTCTTTGGGTGTTTCGTCGGTCATGGGCATGAGGGTCTGATTCTGCGTCCTGCTGCAATCTTACCGCGATAAGGGCAAGGGAAAAGCTGTCCCCGGTTCCTGTGGATAACTCTGCTGATAACTTCTGGTCAGAGGCAAAATTCCGTGTGTTTCGGCCTGTTTCTTTGATTTGCCCAATTTTTAGGCGCTTTTATAACGCATTGATATTACGTCGTATTTAAATGACCGTTAAGTAAATTACTGAAATCATTAGTAATTTTTAAACCATTCCTAACGGTTTTGTGACGCGGTGCAAAACCGCTGCAGCGCGGTCTCACTCAAGCCCCAGAATATCCGGTGTTTGCCATGCCAGATGCTGGCCCCCATCAACACAAATAACCTGCCCCGTGACCGCTTTGGCCCGCAAAAGATAGGCCAAAGCCGCGCAGATATCTTCGGGGTCTGATCCACGCTCCAACACCGTTGCTGCGCGTTGGCGGGCAAAATGTTCTTCGGTCTGCCGCCCGCCCCGCATCGTGGGGCCCGGTCCAATGGCATTGACGCGCACGGCAGGCGCCAGACTTTGCGCGGCGGTTTGTGTAAAGGCCCAAAGCCCCATTTTGGCGATGGTGTAGCTCATGAACTCCGGGGTCAGCTTGCGGATGCGTTGATCCAGCATGTTCACGACCAGCGCCTGCGCAACAGGTTCCCCGCCCGCGTCCATGACAGCCTCGGGTGCCTGCGCGGCAAAGTTTTGCGTCAGCACGAAAGGCGCGCGCAGGTTGCTGTCCAGATGCCGGTCCCAGCTGTCGCGCGTGGCCGTTTCCAGATTGTCATATTCAAACACGGAGGCATTGTTGACCAACACCGACAGCGGCCCACCCAAGGTCTCTGCCGCGCGGGGCACCAACCCCTGCATATCGTCTTCTGCCAACAGATCGGCCTGCAGCGCAGCAGCCTTGCGGCCCATCGCGGTGATCTGGGCCACCACCTCTTCCGCGCCCGCAGCCGAACTGGCGTAATGGACGGCCACGTCAAACCCCTGCCCGGCCAGTTCCAGGGCCATCGCCCGGCCCAGACGCTTGCCCGCGCCCGTCACCAAAGCCCGCCCGCCCGAATGCGTCATGGCCGTTCCTTTCAAATCACGTCAGCACTACACCGACATAGATCACGTAGAGCGCAGTCAACCCGACACCCCACGCGCGGCCAATATCTTTTTTCAGGAACACGAATGGCAGCAACAAAAGCGACGCGCCCAGCATGACCCACAGGTCAAAGCGCAAGAATTCGGGATCCACCGGAATAGGCCCGAACAGCGCAGTCACCCCGATCACGGCCAGCAGGTTGAACATGTTGGACCCAATGACATTGCCCAGCGCCACATCCGCCTGCCGCCGGATCGCCGCCATGACCGTGGTGGCCAGTTCCGGCAGCGATGTGCCCAGTGCCACAAGCGTCAGGCCGATCACACTGTCGCTCACCCCGTACTGCCGCGCGATCACAGAGGCATTGTCGACCAATAAATCCGCCCCCAAAGGCAGCCCGATCAGGCCAAGTGCGAGGAAAACGCCGATTTGCCACCACGGCATATCAGGGTCCGCGCCCTCGACATCTTCAGCGTCGGTGGGCGCGTCCGAACAGGCCTTTTGATGTTTGAGCGCATCGCGTGCGGCATCCAGCAGAACGAACGCCAGCACCGCAAGCAGCACTGCCGCCGCCAGCGGATCAAACACGCCGCGAAAGGCCAGCGCGATAAACAAAAGCGTCGCGCCCAGCATGAAAAGAAAGGTCTTCTTGGTGTCGCACGTAGACGTGTGCAACGCGGCAATCATCGCCGGCACGCCCAGCACCAGCAGAATATTGGCCGTGTTCGACCCCACCACGTTGCCAAGCGCCAGCCCCGGTTTGCCGTCCAGCACCGCGTCAATCCCGATAAGAAGTTCCGGTGCAGAGGTGCCAAAGGCCACAATCGTCAGGCTGACAATCAGCGCAGGCACTCCGATCCGCAGGCTCAGGTTGACCGCGCCCTTGACCAAAGCATCCCCTGCCAAAAGCAGGATCACGAGGCCAAGTCCCCCAAGCAACCAGACCGAAATCATTTGCGGCCCTTCTTGCGCGCAGGATCGCGCTTAGGACAGCAAGGCGTTTTGCCGATCTGGAGTTTATTGCAATCTGGACAGCGCATGGATTGCAGTTTTTTCTGCCCCGGAAAGCGCAGTTTGCCGAACATGGCAAGGATCGCCATGAACACCAGAAAGAGGGCTGCGATTTTGCTCAGCACGTCTACAGACCGAACCGCGCATAGGCCGCGCGTTCCTCGATGGCGCCGATGGCATCGTCAATCATCTGCCCGCCAAAGCGCTGGAACAACCCGCGCTTGCGCCCGTATTTGGCAAAGCGCACCTTGTCGCCGTAAAGCTCTTTCAGCTTGGGGGCCGCATGGCCAATCCCGTCAGCCAGCCCCAAATCTACCGCGTTTTGGCCTAGCCAGAATTCCCCGGTGAAAAGGTCCACGTCAGTCGACAGCTTATCGCCCCGTCGCGCCTTGATCTGCGCGATGAACGTGTCGTGAAGCTGGCTTAGAATGCCTTCCAGCCGTTTCACATCTTCCTTTTTCTCGGGACGGAACGGATCGAGCATGGATTTGGATTTACCGGCCGTATGGACGCGCCGTTCAAACCCCTGCCGCGCCAGAAACTCATGCGCTCCAAACGTGGCCGCGATCACGCCGATGGACCCCACGACGGAACTGTGATCGATCCAGATGTCATCGGCGCTGCTGGCCAGCCAATACCCACCCGAGGCCGCCACATCCTCAACGAAGGCATGGACAGGGATTTCTTTTTCATCCGCCAACCGACGAATGCGGGACCCGATAAGCGACGATTGCGCGGGCGAGCCACCGGGCGAGTTGATCACCAACGCCACAGCCGCGGGTTTCTTGGCAAAGGCCTTTTCAATCACCGGCCCCAGTGAGGCATCATTGAGCGCGCGCGCGCCTGAGCCGATAGCGCCAGAAAGACGAATGACCGCCACGGTGGGGTGGCGGTTCACAAATGGGATCTTCATGTTCATCAGCCCGATGTAGAGAGCCGGGCGCGCTGAAACAAGGCGGTGAGTGGGGGAGAAATTTCAGGAAAAGGAAAAAGCGGGCCTGATCGGGTAAATAAGTCACGCCCCGCGCCTGTGATGACAGCCGGAACATGAGTATTTTTCACCGAAAAGAAGCAGGCAGGTCAGCTTCTGATCCGGTAGCCTGTCTTGAAGATCCGCCAGATGAGGAAAAGGCAAATGGCCGTAAAGGCACCGATCGCCAAAAGCGAGGTGCCGATGGCCACATCCGCCTCCCCAAAAAATGACCAACGGAAGCCAGAGATCAGGTAGACCACCGGATTGAACATCGTCACCGTCTGCCAGAAAGGCGGCAGCATGGAAATGGAATAAAACGACCCGCCCAGGAAGACCAAAGGCGTGATAATCAAAAGCGGCACCAGCTGGATCTGTTCGAAGTTCTGCGCCCAGATGCCGATGATGAACCCAAAGAGCGAAAAGCTAAGACAGGTCATCAGCAAAAACGCCACCATCGCGACCGGATGGGCAATCTGATAGTCCACAAAGAAGAATGAGGTCACAAGGATCAGCACACCGATAAACAGCGATTTGGTGGCCGCGGCCCCCACATAGCCCACCACGACCTCAAAGAAATTCACCGGCGCGGACAGCAGCTCAAAAATCGTGCCGGTCCATTTGGGCAGGTAGATGCCGAAAGAGGCATTGCTGACCGCCTGGGTCATCACCGACAACATAATCAGTCCCGGCACGATGAAGGCTCCATAGCTCACGCCTTCAACCTCCTGGATGCGGCTGCCGATGGCCGCGCCGAAGACAACGAAGTAAAGCGACGTCGACAGCACTGGCGACACGAAACTTTGCATCAAGGTGCGCAGGAAGCGGTGCATTTCGAATTTGTAGATGGACCAGATGGCGATCAGGTTCATGATCCATCCTCCGCCAGAAGACCGACAAAAATTTCCTCAAGGCTCGATTGCGATGTCTGAATATCGCGCAGGCCCAACCCCGCCTCCGACACAGCCGACAACAGCCGTGTGATGCCCGTGCGTTCCCCCGTCGCCTCATAGGTATAGGTCAGACGCCGCCCGCCATCCGCGATCTCCAGATCAAAGCCCGCCAACGCCTTGGGCAGTGCGGCAATGGGCTCGGTCAGCTCAATCTCCAACTGCTTTTGCCCCATACGCCGCATCAGCGCGTCCTTTTCTTCCACCAACAGGATTTCGCCGTGGTTGATCACGGCCACGCGGTCGGCAATGGCTTCGGCCTCTTCAATGTAATGCGTGGTCAGAATGATGGTGACACCGTCTTTCTTCAGCTCTGCCACCACATTCCACATGTCCCGGCGCAGTTCCACATCCACGCCCGCCGTGGGTTCATCCAGAAACAGCACGCGGGGTTCGTGATACAGCGCCTTGGCGATCATCACCCGCCGCTTCATGCCGCCCGACAACGCATTGACCCGTGCCTCGCGTTTGTCCCACAGAGTCAGCTTGCGCAGGATGCTTTCCAGCAACGTCGCGTCCTGCCGCATCCCGAACAGCCCACGCGTATAGCGCACCGTGTCGATCACCCTCTCAAAAGGTTCCAGCGAAATCTCCTGCGGGACCAACCCCACCAATTGCCGCGCGCGGCGATAACCGGTGCGCACATCATGCCCGCCGATCCGTGCATGGCCTGACGAAGGCTCCGATATCCCGCAAAGCGTGGAAATCAGCGTCGTCTTACCCGCCCCGTTGGGGCCAAGCAGAGCCAGGATTTCCCCTTCCTCAATCGACAAAGACACGCCTTTCAAAGCCTCAAACCCGCCCGCATAACGCTTGGCAAGCTGATCCACTTCAACAATCGGGGGGGCAGATGAGTTCACTGGCGCTAACCTTTTTCCTTACGGCAGCAATCAATAAACAAGATAAAGGCAGGCGCAATCACATGAAACCGCGTCTGACCTGTGCAAAAATCGCACAGCCTTGAAAAAATCAACCGAGTCCGGGCCGGATTTCGGCACTAACTACAGAAAATCGTTGATTTTCAGAGTGGTGTTTGCCATCCCACGCGGGTGGGGGAGCTTACGGTGACTTACCGGTGCTCCAGTGTTTTAGGCGCATCGATTATGAGTTTCCGTCCTAGTATGGGACGCATTGGATGTTGTTACTTCGCTTTTTGAAGTTGGGTTTTGTTTCTGTTTTTCTGGCTGGATGCGGTGAAACCGTATCGCGTGATTTCCCCTCCCGTATTCTTGTCGTCGGCGACTCGATGTTGGCCAAAGGACGGCTTAGCGACGCCTCCGTGTCCGATGTGATCGAAAAAACCCTGCGCGAACCGGTGGTCGACCGCTCCACCATTGGCGCACGTTTCCAATACGCCCTGCCCATTTCCGGCGCGGCGGGGATGAACATCACAAAGCAGTACATTGACGGCGATTGGGATTGGATCGTGGTGAATGGCGGCGGCAATGACCTGTGGATGGGCTGCGGCTGCTTGATCTGCGATGCCAAGATTGACCGGCTGATTTCCGAAGACGGCATGACTGGCACCATTCCAGGCTTTCTCAGCGACATGCGTCAGACCGGCGCCAAGGTGATCTATGTGGGCTACATGCGCAGCCCCGGCCTGCCCTCCCCCATTGAACACTGCAAGGATGAGGGCGCCGAACTTGAGGCCCGCGTGGCGACACTGGCCACCAAGGATGCCGGGCTCACCTTCGTTTCACTGGAAGATCTGGTCCCCCATGGCGACGGGTCCTTCCACATGGTCGACATGATCCACCCCTCGCAAAAGGGATCGAACGCCATCGGGCAGATGATCGCCAATGTGATCGGCGGCGTCTGAACGTCCCAAGGACATAACACTTGAAAAACGCACCGCCTCAATCCGGTGCGTTTTTTTATGCGCGGCCCCGTGGTAAATCACAAAAGAAAAGGGGCGCCCATGCTGTCAGACATCCGCATCATCGAATTCGAAGGCCTGGGCCCCGCACCCTTTGCTGGCATGCTCTTGGCTGATCTCGGCGCAGACGTGATCGTGGTGCACCGACCCGGATCAGATGCCGCCCCCTCGGTCCTGGATCGCGGCAAACGCTCCATCGTGCTTGATCTCAAAGACCCGGGCGACCTTGCCACTTCTCAGGCCCTTGTGGCCCGCGCGGATGGGCTGATCGAAGGGCTACGCCCCGGCGTGATGGAACGGCTGGGTCTGGGGCCCGAGCCTTGCTGCGCGGCCAATCCCAAACTGGTTTATGGCCGCATGACGGGCTGGGGTCAAACTGGCCCGCGCGCCCAAACGGCGGGGCATGATCTGGCCTATATCGGGCTGAGCGGCGCGCTTTGGTACGCAGGCGCGCCAGACACGCCGCCGGTGACACCTGCCACTTTGGTCGGCGATATCGGCGGCGGGGCCATGTATCTGGTGGCGGGCATGCTGGCGGGGTTTCTCAACGCCTTCAAGACCGGCACAGGGACAGTGGTCGATGCCGCCATCGTCGACGGCTCCGCCCATATGATGGCCCTGCTGATGTCGATGGCGGCTAACGGCACCATGCAAGAGGCGCGCGGCCATAGCCTGCTCGACGGCCCCCACTGGTGCCGCAGCTACGCCTGTGCGGATGGCAAATGGCTCACAGTGCAAAGCCTTGAGCCACAATTCTACGCCATCTTCCTCGCCCGCCTCGGCTTGACCCCAGACCCCGACTTCGCCAGCCAATACGACCCTGCTCTGTGGCCCGCCCAATCTGAGGCCCTCACCCAAATCTTCGCAAGCCACCCCCGCGGCCACTGGCTGGCCCTTTTTGACGGCACGGATGCCTGCGTCGCCCCGGTCCTCTCCCCATGGGAGGCCGCAAACGACCCCCACATGGCCCACCGCGCCACCTGGCAAACCGTGGGGGACCACCTGCAACCCGCCCCCGCCCCGCGCTTTAACAGCGAAGCGCCAGAGATTGCTGCCCCTTCCCCCCGTGGCGCAGAAGGAGCCTCAATTCGCGCCGAATTGGACACACCAAATTGACCACGCAGTGCAATGCCTTTGGCACGCATCGGATTTAGGTATTTGAGACAAGAAAGAAGCCAATGGATTGTGCTTCTTTCTTGTTGCAAATACCTCGGGGGGAGCGTCGAAGACGTCAGGCTTCGACGTGGGGGGCAGCGCCCCCTGAACCATGCCGTGTTGCCCTCTTTCCATCCGCGCTATAGCCTTGATGGCAACAGCACACACGAAGGCCATCCCATGCAGATCGACGAAACCAACCTCACCGGTGTGCTGATCCTGACCCCGGCGCGCTTTGGCGATGCGCGCGGGTTTTTCTGTGAAAGCTGGAACCGCCAGCGGATGCTGGACCACGGCATCGACCTCGATTTCGTCCAAGACAACCATTCCGTCTCCGCCGAGGTCGGCACCCTGCGCGGCCTCCACTACCAATCCCCACCCCACGCCCAGGACAAGCTGGTGCGCTGCGGCCAAGGCGCGCTTTTTGACGTGGCCGTCGACATCCGCCGCGGCTCCCCCACCTATGGCCACTGGACGGGGGTGGAGCTCAGCGCGGAAAACGGCAAACAGCTTCTGGTGCCCAAGGGCTTTCTCCACGGTTTTGTCACGCGGACGCCCGACACCGAGGTGCTCTACAAATGCACCGATTACTACGCGCCAGAGGCCGATGGCGGCGTCCACTGGGACAGCTGCGGCGTAGATTGGGGCCTGAACGCTGCGCCGATCCTGTCGGCCAAAGATACCGACGCCACGCCCTTTTCCGAGTTTGAAAGCCCGTTTAAATTCGAAGACTAAAGCCCTTTGAAGGATGTCCTTATGGTCGAGACAAATCAAGCTGAACGGCTGCGACAACCCATTGAGCTGAAAAGCCACATTACGTGACTGGGTGGCAAGTTTTTGTGACAGGCCGTGAGGTGAAACCCCACCCTACCCTCGCTGTTCAAACAATTTGGATCAATCGTTGACGGACTTTTACTCTCTGAGATTTGGAAACGCGGAACCATTGGTGGTCACATTGGGTCCTGTACCACATCAAGTATTTGACCCGGCTACTGGAGAAGAGGACTTTACAGAACAACACAGAGTGAAAATGAGTCTAGAAGCCTGGCGACCGGGACTAGCTTGGACACCGCAGCCAGTGTGCATCCACTATAGGCATAAGAAACAACGTTTCGAGAAAATGGACAGATTTTCTGGCGGTGCAATTGGTCCAATTTTTTCGGATAGGGCGGTCAATAAATTGCGGCCACTCCTTGAACGAAATGGGCATATCCTTCAGCTAGATGTCATAAACGCAGATGAAAAATGCTTTCTTTGGTGGGTTTCGCTCGCGGAGGATAGCGTCAACTACGAGAAATCCGGTAAGTACTCTGGCTCACAAACCATATCGAAGTTTGCTTTTGTCACTGAGAAGATTGAAGGCCTGACTGCCTTCCGACCTCATTACGATGGCATGTACAACCCCTGCGGACAAAGAGACGTTTATGTAAGTGAGGAATTCAAAGAAGCTTGGCTTGATGCTGGGTTGACCGGGATTGAGTTCAGGTTGGCTTAACCATAGACGGGATCGAGTGAACGCGGGTTTTGCGGCCGCTTTCAGTAGCAAGTCTAGAAAGGATTTTCATCCCTCAGGAAGAGTAGGGTGGGGTTTGACCCCACCGCGTTCCAGAACCCTACGGCACACCAACCCGACAAGACGACGTGACATTAATAGTCACCGCGCGGTGGCTTAACCACCGGCCTCCTGCACCCGAGCACCGACGTGATACCGACGCAATACCGACGTAAAACCGACGCCCAAATCCCTGCAAATTATGGCCGTTAACCTAATCTGTTGCATCCCACCCGGTCAGACAGGCTCAAAGGGGTGCTGAGACAGCGCCTCCAGCGCCTCGCCCACAGCGCCGATGATCGCGTCCACCTGATCCCGCTCAATGATCAGCGGCGGGCAGAAGGCCATGGCGTCGATCATGGGGCGCGAGATCACGCCGCGCTCATACATAGCCTTGCCCATGGCAGCGCCCATCACACCGGGCTTCACCTCAATCTCCGGATGATCCAGTTGCAGCGCCGCAATGAGGCCCACGCCGCGGGTCTCCCCCACAAAGGCATGGTCCTCAAACTGCTTGAGCAGCCCACGCAAGTAAGCGCCCGTCTCGGCCGCCTTCTCCACCAGCCCCCGCTCTTCAATAATGGCGATGTTTTCCAGCGCCACCGCCGCGCCCACAGGGTGCCCCGCACCCGTAAATCCATGGCCCAGCACACCAATGCGTCCGCTTTCCTCGGCAATCGGTTGGTAGAAGCGATCGTTCACCAGAATGGCGGAAAACGGCACATAGCTCGACGTGATTTGTTTTGACAAAACAATGACATCCGGCGTCAGGTCATAGGTTTGCGAGCCGAACATATTGCCCGTCCGACCGAACCCGTTGATCACCTCATCGGCCACGAAAATGATGTCATATTTGGCCAGAACGGCCTGCACCTTTTCCCAATAGGTCGCAGGCGGCACGACCACGCCACCGGCCCCCATTACGGGCTCGGCAAAGAAGGCCGCGATCGTGTCCGGGCCTTCCTCCTGAATCATCCGATCCAGATCTTCGGCACAGCGCGTGGCGAACTCTTCTTCCGTCTCACCCTCCTGCCCCTCTTTCCAGTAATGCGGACAGGTCGTGTGCAGCACGCCGTCAATCGGCAGGTCAAACGAGGCGTGATTGTAGGGCAACCCGGTCAGCGACGCAGACGCAATCGTCACCCCGTGATAGCCCCGGATGCGAGAGATGAATTTCTTCTTCTGCGGCATCCCCATCGCGTTCGACCGATACCACAGCATCTTCATCACCGTGTCATTGGCCTCTGACCCCGAATTGGTGAAAAACGCCTTCGACATTGGCACCGGCGCCATGCTCACCAGCTTCTCCGCCAGGTCGATCACCGCCGGGTGCGCACGGTGTGCAAAGTTATGATAATACGCCATTTTTTCCATCTGCGCGGTGGCCGCATTGATCAGGCGTTTCTCCCCAAACCCCACGGCCACAGACCACAGCCCCGCCATCGCCTCGATGTAGCGTTTGCCTTGATTGTCGAAGACATACACCCCTTCCGCATTCTCCATGATCTGCGGGCCTTGGTCCTCATGCACCATAGCGTTGGTGTAGGAATGGAAGTGATATGCGATGTCGCGGGCTTCGGCGGAGTTCGGTGCAAGGGTCATGGCGCGCTGTCCTCAAAGAATAGGTTCTCGCAAGCTTGCCCGCAGCAAGCCTTCAGGTCAATTGCATCGGCACCTTCATTGAATGCTTACGCCCGCGACATAGTTGTGGGTCATGAGCAGTTCAAAACCAGTCCCCATCCCCCAATCCCGCCTCGCCCGCGCCACGCGCATGGGCACGATGACGGCCGGGGTGGCTGGGAATATGGCGATCAACGGTCTGGTGCAGTTGGGCCGGGGACAACAGCCCAATGCCCGTGATCTGTTGCTGACGCCGGGCAATATCCGACGCATCGCTGATCAACTGGCTCGCATGCGCGGGGCGGCGATGAAGATAGGGCAGCTCATGTCGATGGACACGGGCGAAATGCTGCCGCCGGAGCTGGCCGACATCATGGCGCGGCTGCGGGCGGATGCTGATTTCATGCCGCCAAAACAGTTGCAATCTGTTCTGAATGCCGCTTGGGGAGAAGGCTGGCGCAAACAGTTCTCCAGCTTCGATGTGCGTCCAATGGCGGCCGCGTCCATCGGTCAGGTCCACCGCGCGAAACTCCCCGATGGGCGCGATCTGGCGATCAAGGTGCAGTACCCCGGGGTGGCGCGCAGCATTGACAGTGACGTGACCAATGTGGGGCGGCTCATTCATCTGTCGGGGCTGGCGCCGCAGGGATTTGACCTTGCGCCCTATTTGGATGAGGCCCGCGCGCAGCTGCACCAAGAGGCTGATTATGAACGGGAATCCCGCTACCTGACGCGCTTCCATGACCTGATGAAGGGGGAGGGCGATTTCCTCGTCCCCACCATGGTGCCGGAGTTGACCACCCAAACCGTGCTCGCCATGACCTACATCCCGGGCGTGAATGTCGAAGAAGTGGCCGAAGCCGATCAAGCCACGCGCGATCGCGCCGCGAGCCACCTCATCGCGTTGATGCTGAGGGAGCTGTTCACCTTCCGCCTGATGCAGACCGACCCCAATTTCGCCAACTATCGCTACAACACGGACACCGGCCAGATCGTGCTGCTTGATTTCGGCGCGGCGCGCGATCTGGATGAGGACATCATCGCCCGCTACCGCGCTGTCTTTGCTGCGGGTCTTACCGGCGACCCCCAAGAGGTTGAAGAGGCGGCCGAGCGGATGGGCACCATAACTCCTGAAACGGAAGAGCCCTATCGCAGTCTGATCCTGGAAATGAATAACACAGTCTTTGACCATGTCCGCCGGGCTGAGGTGATGGACTTTGCCACCTCCACCCTGTCAGCGGAAATGAATGACAAAGGCCGCGTGTTGGCAGAGACCAAATATGTCCCCCCGCCCCTGCCTATGGATCTGCTTTTCATCCAGCGCAAAGTGGCGGGCATGTTCCTTCTGGCCACGCGTTTGAAGGCCCGTGTGCCAGTGCAGGCATTGATTGAGGAAGCGCTCGCCTGATCCCGGTTTGGTCTGAACGCGCAATCGTGAGTCAACACAGGCTTTTCCTGCCCGCGCAGGGCGGGTAAGCCTGATCCCATGCAAATCGACCTGCCCTTCACTCAGGATCTCGTTCTCGTCGGGGGCGGCCACACCCACGCGCTTGTGCTGCACAAATGGGCGATGAAACCGCTGCCCGGCACGCGGGTAACGGTGATCAATCCTGGCCCCACCGCGCCTTATTCGGGGATGTTGCCGGGCTTTGTTGCGGGGCATTACACGCGGGCGGAACTGGACATTGACCTCGTGCAACTGGCGCGCAAGGCGGGTGCGCGGCTGATCATGGGTTACGCCACGGGCATTGACCGGGACCGCCGCGTCATCGGGGTAGAGGGCGCGCCTGATATTGGTTTTGATGTGGCGTCTGTCGATGTTGGCATCACGTCCGCCATGCCCGATCTACCGGGGTTTTCAGAACACGGCACCCCTGCCAAACCGCTGGGCCAATTTGCCAAGCGGTGGGAGGGCTATCTGAACACCACCGGCCCTGCCAATGTGGCCATCCTCGGCAGTGGCGTGGCGGGCGCGGAACTGGCGCTGGCCATGGCGCACAGGTTGCGGGCCACGGGCCGAAAAACTCAGATCCGCGTGATTGATCGCGGCACGGCCTTCGCAGCCATTGGCGCGCTTGCCGCCGGCCGCCTGCGCGCCGCGTTCGGCAGCTACAAAATCAAACTGATCGAAAACGCCACGCCCGCGCGCATTACCACGTCGGGCGTGATCCTGGACACAGGTGAGGAGATCGAGGCCAATTTCGTCACCGGGGCCGCCGGGGCCAAACCCCACGGCTGGCTCGCCGCCACTGGGCTGACGGGTGAGGCGGGCTTCATCCCTGTCGACACCCGTCTGCGTAGCCCAGACCCCGCTATATTCGCCGTGGGCGACTGCGCCGATATGGTGGCCTCTCCACGGTCCAAGGCCGGGGTCTTTGCCGTGCGGCAGGCGCCGGTTCTCTATGACAACTTGCGTGCCACGCTCTCCACCGGGACGGGCCTGCGCGAATACATTCCGCAAAAGGACTATCTGAAGCTCATTTCACTGGGTGAGAAATCTGCACTGGCCGAGCGGTTTGGGGTAACGCTTTCTGGGCCACTGCTCTGGCGTTGGAAAGACCAGATCGACACCAAATTCATGACCCAGTTTCAGGGGTCCATGTCCGGCCCCGCGCCCGCCCTGCCCTGGCCCCGCGCCAAAGGCGCAACGCCGGAAAAACCGCTCTGCGGTGGTTGTGGTGCAAAGCTGGGCATGCCTGCGCTTTCCCGCGCTTTGGGGCGAGAAGGGTCTGTTGGTGATGATGCGGGCATCCTGCACGGCAAACAGGTGATCAGTACCGATCACCTGCGCGCCATGGTACGTGACCCGGTCACACTGACCCGCGTTGCTGCGGTTCACGCGCTGGGTGACATCTGGGCCATGGGGGCCACGCCCCAAGCCGCGCTAACCAGCGTGATCCTGCCCCAGCAATCGCCGCGTCTGGCCGAACGCGCGCTATCCGAGATCACCGCTGCGGCCGAAGAGGTGATGGGTGATGCAGGCGCTCAGGTCGTGGGCGGGCATTCAACCATGGGGGCGGAACTGACCATCGGTTTCACCGTGACGGGCCTTTGCAAAACGAAACCCATCACGCTGGAGGGTGCGCAGCCGGGCGATGACCTGATCCTCACCAAACCCATCGGCAGCGGTGTGATTATGGCCGCCGATATGATGGCCGAGGCCGAGGGCGCGGATGTTGAGGCCGCGCTGCGCTGGATGACACAGCCCCAAGGTGCGGCGGCAAAGCATCTGGCCGCCGCGCACGCGATGACGGATGTCACGGGGTTTGGTTTGATGGGCCATCTGAAGAACATGGCGCAGGCCTCTGGCGTAGGGGCTGAGATACAGCTCGACGCGGTGCCGGTGATGGCAGGCGCACGGGCGCTTACCGCGCGCGGTACACGGTCCAGCCTTTACGCGCAAAACCGCGCAGGCTTTGACCATGTTCCCGACAGTGACGCCCACGCGCTTTTGTTCGATCCGCAAACGGGTGGCGGGTTGTTGGCCGCGATACCGGATGGGGCCGCGATCTTGGATGCGCTACGTCGCGACGGGTTTGACGCCGCCCTCATCGGCCAAGTCACGGATCAGCCCGGGCAGATTGATATCGTATGAAGCTTTGCGCTGATCTCTTCCGCCACCCGGCCCAGCGCCTCGGGCGTCAGATCAGCCGCCGTAACACAGGCCGCGATGCGCCCTTCTTTGTCCTTCATCGAACTGGCATAGGCGGGGTCATAATGATCCTCCGCCAAAGCCCGGCAGAGCGCCACGTCATCACCTGCGGCTGACAGCGTGTGCCAACCATCCACCACCGCGTGACCCCGGAACTGACGCAACAGATCCAGCTTTTCAAGAAGCACGCGTTTATCGGCCAGAATGTCCTTGTAGGCCGCGGCCAGATACCGCGCGCGCGCCTCAAGCGGGGCTTTAAGCGTGATGACGGGCGCGGCCTGCATTGCAGCCCAAAGCGTGGGCGGAAGAAGGCGCTGCCCGATCTTGCTCGATTCAGCCTCCACCAGAACTGGGCGCGTAGGGTCGAGCCGCGCAAGCGCCATGGCAAGCCGGGTTTCAAACGCCTTTTGGCTGGGTTGTGGATCGGCACGATCGCCCAAAAGCGAGCCGCGATGATTGGCCAACCCTTCCAGATCAAGCGTCTGCACGCCCATCTGAGTCAAACGCGCCAGAAGGTCTGTCTTGGCGGTGCCGGTATAGCCCGCCAAAAGGAGAATCCGGTGCGGCACCGGATCGTCATAAAGCGCGCGCACAACAAGACGGCGAAACGCTTTGTAGCCGCCTTCAATAGTCTCCGACCGCCAGCCGATTTCGCGCAACATCCAGCCAAACGCGCCTGACCGCTGCCCCCCGCGCCAACAGTAAACCAGCGGCCGCCAAGCACCGTCATGATGGCTGAGTGCGGTTTCGATGTGACCGGCAGCGTTGCGAAACACGAGCGCTGCACCCCGCTTGCGCGCGGTGAAGGGGGAGATCTGTTTGTATTCCGTGCCCACCAGCGCGCGTTCTTCGTCACTCAGAACGGGTAGGTTGATCGCGCCCGGAATGTGATCTTCGGCGAACTCAGATGGGCTGCGCACGTCTATGATCGTGTCAAATTCCAGAGCGTCGAGGTCAGACAGGGCGCGCAAATTTATCATGTCGCGATCTCTAGCGGTTTTGGCGCGCGCTTGAAATGCCGCAATCAACCCTAAGGGCGCAGCCGCCAGACCCTTGTCGTATTTTCGACCTAAAAGGCGGGGCTTGCTGCTTCTCTTTGGCCAGAGATCCTCATATCCGACCGTCCGTGATGGGCAACTTGTACCTGTTAAGCCGGACTGCGGTAGCTGGAGGTCAGCAGCCGCGTGCCGTCTTTGGTCGCCCAGCCCGGAGAACTGCCTTGCATAAGATACGCGGTATCGCCCGCGTTGTACGTTTCTTCGCCTGCGTCCGAGGTCAGGGTCAGCGCCCCTTCCAGCACTTGAATCAGTTGATGTTCCGCAATTTGCATGGCGGGGATTGCAGTTGCTGTGTGGGTGGAATGGCGCACTTGCATGTTGCCAGCGGCGTTCATGAAATCCACCCGTTCGCGGACCACCGCGCCCGCCATCGAACCGCCGCCCGAAAGGTCCGGCACGGTGATCCGGGTCAGCGCGGGGTTGCAACCGGCTTCTGGCACGGGCCCGTCGAGGATCATGAAGAATTTGCGGATATAGCCCGGTTGATCCCACTGGCATTCGAGGCCCTTGGGAATGACAAACGCGTCGCCTGCCTTGAGGTGTATTTCTTCCCCGTCGGGCATCCGCATGATCAGCGTGCCTTCGAGCAAGTACATGAACTCATCGACGCTGTACTTACCCATGTGATCGACAAAGGCCGTGCAATCCCAGACACCCGCGATATACCCCTCTGCCTCAATCTCATGATAGGTGTGCCCGTTCTGAACGGGTTCACCGGAGAGAAGCTCGGAGGCGTCCATCTCCTCCCAGCGTTCAAGGCCCACACCCGGCGGGCCGTCACGGTGAAAGCGGGTAACTGCGTTGGTCATGGGACACCTTTCTTTTCAAATGTCACTTCGTCCTGCCAGCAGGTGAAGATGGTGTTTGCTGTGCGGGCATACATGGCGGCATGTTCTGCGGTCGCGCGGCGCATACGCGCTTCGATATGGGCATAGGCGCCATCCATGTGCGCCCGGTCGCGGAAGGTGAGGATGGTGAAGAACTGGTGATCGCGGTCCTCATCCGTGTCCATTGGCGTGTCTGAAACGCGGCGGCCCATGGGACGCGCATCGACGATCAGATCTGCGTCATAGAGTTCCTGAACGAAGACACGGTAGGCCTCAGCGAACTGTGCCGCATCCGTGCCCCGGCGCAAATCGAAGGCCGACAGCAGGTGGATTTGACCTTGGGGAGTTGCGTCTTTCGGGCTCATTCGGCGGCCCCTGGCAGAGGGACGACACGACCAGGCGCGCGCCAGTTGTGGGACAGCTCAGAGAGTTCGCGATCAAAGGGCACGCCTTGCACCTCCGGCTCCCCCATGTCACGCGCAGCACGGTGGCCGGAATAAATCGCCGCCGCGATGGTACCTGGGGCGATCGCGTCGCCGATGCGGGTGACATTGGGCGCGCCTGCATCGATGAGGGATTGATAAAGCTGATCCACCGGGCGACGCATGGTGACAAGGACGCTCGATGCTGCCTCCAGTCGCGTCTCGCGCCCTGTGTAGGCGCATTCGAGGATGGCCTCTCCCGCGCGCAACGTTTTGATGTTCTGGTTAAGGTGCAAATGCACACCCGCTTCCATCAGTTTTTTCTGGATGAAATGCTGTTCGAGGGTGTTTTGGGTCCAGCTGGAGACCTCTGCGGCTGGAGTGACCAGATGCACCTCAGCGCCCGCCAAGCGCAACTTTTCGGCAATTGCACCGCCCATGTAAAAATGATCGTCGTCAAACACCACGACCGGCCCATTGGGCACGGCGCCCGCCATCACATCTTCGACGGATATCAGCGTGGCATCCGCGGCAATCGTGATCCCCGTGGGGTTTTGCCGCCCGACACCATCCATCGCCCATTTGGCACCCGTCGCGATCAGAATCTGATCGGCATCAAACTCGTGCACGGTGGCCGCATCAAGCTCACTGTTCAGGTAAAGATCCACGTTCGCCATCTGGCTGATCTGATAAATCCGGTAGTCCACAGCCCGGCCCCACTCGTTGAGCCCCGGCAAACGGCGTTCGCCAATGAGCCGCCCACCTGCCTCATCCCGGGCATCAGTCAGTGTTACAGGGTGGCCTCGTTGCCCCAGCGAGCGCGCCGCTTCCAGCCCGGCAGGTCCAGCCCCCACGATCAGCACGCTGTCCTGCGTGCGGGCAGGCGCGATGCGTTCAGGATGCCAGCCCCGCCGCCATTCCTCCCCCATCGTGGGGTTTTGGGTGCAGCGGATGGGCACCGCGTTTTCGTCCCCTGACACGCAGATATTGCAGCCGATGCATTCACGGATGTCCTCAACGCGTCCCTCTTCAATTTTCTTGGGCAGGAACGGATCGGCAATGGAGGGCCGCGCGGCCCCGATGAAATCGAGCCGCCCACCCTTGATCAGCGACACCATCGCATCGGGCGAGGTATAGCGCCCCACGCCCACAACGGGCTTCGTTGTGACCTCTTTAACGAAAGCGACATAGTCATCCTGAAACCCCGATTGCTTAAACCGAGAGGTGGCGCTGTCATTTTCCCAGGCGGAGATGTTGACGTCCCACAGGTCGGGTTCTTCGGCCATCATCTCAATGAAATCGCGACCCTCGCCCTCGGACGTGAATCCATAATCACCCATCAACTCATCGACAGCGAACCGCACGGCAACGGCGCAGGTATCACCCACGGCATCTTTGGTATCCTGCAGAACTTCACGGAAAAGGCGCGCCCGGTTCTCTAAGCTGCCACCATATTCATCGGTGCGGTGATTGCGATAGGGCGACAGGAAATGGGACATGGTCGACAGTTGATGCGCCACGTAGACATAGACAATGTCATATCCTGCGCGGCGTGCCCTAAGTGCCGCATCACGGTGCCATTTGCGCAGGTTCCTGATGTCCTCCTTGTCCATCGCGCGGGCCTGAACCGGATCCTTCATGGCCACCGGGTGATGCGAGGGCGCAAGCGGGATGTCCCGACTGAACCGGCTTGCCGTCATCAGCCCGGCATAGTTCAGCTCCGCCCCGGCCAGACTACCGAACTCATGAATGCCGTCGCACATGCGCGCGTGGTAGGGCACGTCACGTTCGTCCCAAAGCCGCCCACCTGCCCAGGGGGAATGCTCGGCAGACGGGTGAATTTCGATCTCTTCAGTGCAGACCACCGCCCAGCCGCCTTCGGCTTTCGTGCGCCGCATTTCAGCCAAAGAGGAGGGGTATGTCCGGCCCATCCCGTTGCAATGAGGCACCTGGTAAAAGCGGTTGCGTGCCGTGACCGGGCCGATTTTGACCGGTTCAAACAGAATGTCGTAGCGTGGATCCCTCATCATCGCCCTCTGGGTAAACATGTGCCTTGCGGGGTTTCAGGGGAAGATAGGGCGGTTCGCGCCACCGGTCCATTGAATAATCATTCAATGGCCATTCCCGGGTGACGTGGCCCGCGTTTCCCGCGATAGTGTCGAAAAGGGAGGCGCTTTCATGGAATTCACACGGGCCGGGGTGTCAGACCGGGCGCTCGCGATCGCGGATCGGGTGGAGGCGTTCGTCCGCGACACGGTGGTGCCTTATGAGGGCGATGCGCGGGTTGGCTTTCACGGGCCGTCCGATGCCATGGCGCTGGAACTGAAAACGCTTGCGCGGGAGGCAGGCGTGCTCACCCCGCATATTCTGGACGATGGCAGCCACCTGAGCCAGCGGGATACGGCGGCGGTGCTGATGCGGTCCGGGCTGTCGATCTTGGGCCCGCTGGCTTGCAACACGGCCGCGCCCGATGAAGGGAACATGCTGCTGATTGGGAAGGTGGGCAGCGACGACACAAAAGCCCGGTTTCTGGATCCACTGGTGCGGGGCGAAAAGCGGTCGGCCTTTTTTATGACGGAGCCAGCTGCCGATGGCGGTGCGGGGTCTGATCCGATGATGCTACAAACCACCTGCGTGCCGGACGGCAATCACTGGGTGATCAACGGGCGCAAGGCGTTCATCACCGGCGCGGATGGTGCGGGCGTGGGCATCGTGATGGCGCGGGCCGAGGAAGGCGCCTGCATGTTTCTTGTGGACCTGCCCCACCCGGACATCCGGATTGAACGCGTGCTGGACACGATCGACAACGCCATGCCCGGCGGCCATTCCGTGGTGGCCATCGAAAACCTGCGCCTGCCCACAGATCAAATGCTTGGCGAGGCAGGCGAGGGGTTCAAATACGCGCAGGTCCGGCTTGGCCCTGCGCGGCTGTCGCACTGCATGCGATGGCTGGGCGCCTGCGTCCGCGCGCAAGAGATCGCCAGCGACTACGCCAATCGGCGCGAGGCCTTCGGCAAACGCATCATTGACCATGAGGGCGTGGGGTTCATGCTGGCCGAGAATGAAATTGACCTGCGCGCGTCCGAGCAGATGACCTTTTGGTGCGCGGATGTTCTAGATAGCGGAGCGCGCGGCACGTCGGAAAGTTCCATGGCCAAGGTTTTTGTCTCTGAGGCCCTGATGCGCGTGGCCGATCGCTCAGTCCAGTGCATGGGCGGCACGGGCGTGACGCAAGACACGATGGTCGAACAGGTCTTCCGCGAATTGCGCGCCTTTCGCATCTATGACGGGCCCACCGAAGTGCACAAATGGAGCCTAGCCAAAAAGATCAAACGCGATTGGCAAAGACAGTAAAGGAGTCTTTTGCCTCCGGCGGGGATATTTATAGCCAAAAGAAATCATACGGTTTCTTTTGGCCAGAAGTATCCCGGGGGTCCGGGGGCTGGCCCCCGCTCTAGCGTGACGTGTCAACGAAGGTTGAGATCAGATAATATTCCAGGAATTTTCTTTTTCAGCCCGAAAAACCCTTTCGTGGCGTGGGGCCAGGTAAGCGTGTCATAGCTGCGCCGGACTTGCGTCAGGGTGAGGCCGGCAGCCTTCAAATCAGGTGCGGCCTTTTGAAGGACCTCAGAAACCGGTCCTACCGGAACATATGGCGTCACAATGTGATGCACACCGGCGCGCGTGGCGCAAGCGCAGAGGGATTTTGCCCAGTCTCCCTCTCCCATATCACCGTCCACCTGATAGTGATCCGAAATACGCTGTAGCGCGTCTTTCAGACCAGCAGCAGCAAAACGCTGCGCCACCTTACCCACCTCGTAAGGGGAGCGCGCCGCCGTCGCAGAAAGCGCGTGAATGGCAGCGGGCGGACGGGTGAGCAGTTGATCAGGCGTACCGTCTTCTTCCGTGATCAGCAGCAAGAACGGCTCTGACGGCAGCGCCTCCGACAAAGACAGCGGCAAAGGCAGCGGCACGCGGGCGTGATCCTCATCTTCCACCAGAGCGTCTGTCTGACTGGACAGCTGGTGCAGCGGATGAAACCGGCCACCGGTGTATTTGTTGATGTTCGACGCACGCGCGGCATAGGTCTTTCCCTTGGTGTGCAGCCCCGCAACCCAGCGCCAGCTGAGCGTGTTGGACGCCGGATCACCATCAAGCAGATGACGCAGGAAGAAATCCGCCCCCACTTCCCACGGCAGGCGCAGGGTGAAAATCCAGATAGAGGCAAACCACATGCGCGCGTGGTTGTGCAAATACCCTGTCTCCACCAATTCGCGCGCCCAGGCATCAAAGGCGTCTATGCCTGTTTGCCCGGCCATGGCCGCCTCCATATCCGCGCGCAGGCCCCGATCGCGGGCAGCATCCTCCATCGCCACGTCCAGCCCCGCGCGATAGGCCGTCCAAACTGAGGGGCGCTGTTCCAGCCAACCTTTGAAATAGCCGCGCCAGAACACTTCCTGGATGAATTTTTCCGCCGAGGCTGGATTGTGCCGCGTCAGCACCGCGCGCAGCACCTCTTCTTCCGAGATCAGACGATGGCGGATCCAAGGGGAAAGACAGGATACATTGCCGCGTTTATCGGGACCGAAATCGTAATTGCGCTGCGAACTGTAAACGCGTGCCGTGCGGGGCGCGAACGCCTCCAGCCGGGCCAGGCCCGAAGCGCGGGTCGGCTCAAACTGCATCGCCTCGGTTTCTGGTTCAAACCCTGGCAGGGGCAATGTTTCGTTCATGGCGTGGCGCGCTCCGCTGTTGTCGGGTTCCATGCCAAGCAGTTAGGTCGATTTTCCGCTCTGTCCTGTGCGTTTGGCGCTTTTCAGCAGGGCCTATCGCAATAGGTTACACCCCATGTTGCTTGACGTAAAAAACCTGACCAAATCCTATGCAGGGCCCGACGGAGACGTGCCCGTGCTGCGCGGTGTGGATTTATCGTTGGACCGGGGCGAGATGCTGGCGCTGACGGGCGAAAGCGGATCTGGCAAGAGCACGCTTTTGCATCTGGTGGGCGGGCTTGACCTGCCCAATGCGGGGCAGATCCTTATGAATGGCGAAGATACAGCAGGGCTTGACGATGCAGGGCGCGCGGCACTCAGGCGGGATCGCGTGGGCGTGATCTTTCAGCAGTTCAACCTGATCCCTTCCATGACAGTCGCCGCCAATATCGGGTTTCATGCCTGTCTGGCCGGGCGGCAGGATGGCGCTTATGAGGCGGCGTTGACGATGGCGCTTGGCCTTACCGATCACTTGCAGAAATTTCCCGAACAGCTGTCGGGCGGGCAGCAACAGCGCGTGGCCATTGCCCGCACACTGGCCGCCAAACCTGCGCTGGTGCTGGCCGATGAA
>JBCCAJ010000447.1:0-2638 GCA_039814845.1 Pseudomonadota bacterium
ATTGGGCGGCGCGTATGACGCGCCGCCTTTCCCTATACGCTTTGACATTCCGTCTGCCGATCATGATCTGGCAGACCCTGTTTTTTATCGGCCCGCTTCTCTTCGTGATCGCAATGTCGTTTTTTGTGGTCAAAAACTTCCGCATGGTCGAGACGTTCGAGCTCGACAGTTGGTCGAAGATGATGAGCCGGGATTTCGTGTGGTCGGCCTATCGCTACACGTTGGTCATGGCCGGATCGGCAGCGGCGCTTGCGTCTTTGCTGGCGTTTCCGGCGGCGCATTTTCTGGCCTTTCGCTGCAGCGCACAGGCGCGGCAACTGGCCATTTTACTGCTGATCATTCCGTTTTTTACAAGCTATCTGGTGCGCACCTTCAGTTGGTACACGTTGCTGGCGGAGGCGGGCGTTCTGAACGGAGGGTTTGCCCTGTTTGGCCTGGGGCCTTTCACGATGCTCAACACGCCCTTTGGCACGATGGTCGGCTATCTGACCTTTGTTCTGCCACTGGTCTTGATCCTGCAAACGGTCACCATGGCCAATATTGATCCCCGCCTGATCCAAGCCGCGCGCAACCTGGGCTGTTCACCCGCCCGCACGATCCGGTCTGTCGTGCTGCCTGCGGGTAAGACAGGGTTTGTGATTGCTGCGCTTTTCGCCTTTATCCTGTCCTTCGGAGATTTCGTGGCGCCCTTTTATCTGGGCGGATCCAACCCGCCCACAATGCCGATCCTGATCATCGACACCACGAAGGCCGGCCAACAATGGCCTCGTGCAGCCGTGGTGGCTGTGATGATGATGCTGACGCTCTTCACCATCGCCTTCGCCTCCATCATGTATGCCTACCGCAAGAGGGCCAGCCGATGACCCTGTTCCTGCGCGCCTATCTTGTCGTGATCTTCGGCTTTGTCTTCCTACCGATCATCGTCAGCATGCTCTTTTCCTTCAATTCCGCGCGCTTCCCTACCTTGCCGCTTAGCGGGTTTACCCTTGAATGGTACCAAACCATCTTCGCCGATCCCGACTTCTGGCGGTCGGCCAAGAACAGTCTGATCGTGGCGGGCACCACTTGTGTCATCGCGACCTTCCTTGGCTTTTGCACCGCCTACACGGACTATCGCTACAGTTTCCGGGGCAAGAGCCTCTTCCTCGCCATCATCCTGCTGCCGCCCACCATCCCGCTCATCATCATCGCGCTGGCGATGCTGGCGTGGTTCAGTCGGGTTGGAATGTCTGGCCAGATTGTCTCCATCATCGCGGCCCATACCGTGCTGACGGCCCCCTTCGCCATGGCCATCATCCGTCTGCGACTGAGCCAAATTGACGATAGCCTGGAGGCCGCCGCCTGGAACCTTGGTGCCAGCGAATGGCGTGCAATGCGAGAGGTCATCCTGCCCTTCTGCAAACCGGCGATCCTGTCGTCGCTGTTCCTCACGGCCGCCGTGTCGTTCGACGAATTCACCGTCGCGTGGTTCGTCTCCGGCCTCAACAAAACGCTGCCCGTTCACGTGTTGGAGATCGTTCAAGGCACAATTGACCCACAGGTGAACGCCATCGGCACGCTTGTTTTCTTCATCTCCATCACACTTGTCGTGATCAGCCATCTTCTCATCTTCTTCCGCCTGCAAAGGGCCAGCCAATGACAGACCCTCTGGTAGAACTCGACCGCGTGGAAAAACACTTTGGTGATTTCGTGGCCGTGCGCGATGCAAATCTGGACATCCACGAAGGGGAGTTCATCGCCATCATGGGCCCGTCGGGTTGCGGCAAGACAACGACCCTGCGGATGCTGGCGGGGCTGGATGCGCCGACCAGAGGAGAGATCCGCATTGCAGGTGAGGTGATGAATGACGTGCCCGCCGATCAGCGCGACACGCCGATGGTGTGGCAGAGCCTTGCCCTGTTTCCCTTCCTCAACGCGCGGGAAAATGTGGAATTTGGCCTGAAAATGCGCGGGGTTGGGCCTCAGGAACGCAAGGACCGCGCGATGAATTGGCTGGACCGGATGGAGATCTCCGAGTTCGCGGAGCGCAATGTAGAGACATTGTCCGGCGGGCAACGCCAACGCGTGGCACTGGCCCGCGCGCTGGTGACAGAACCCAAATTGCTGCTACTGGATGAACCTCTCTCGGCGCTCGATGCCCATCTGGTCATTCGCATGCAATCGGTGCTGACCAAGCTGCAACGCGAATTGGGCATCACCTTCGTCTATGTCACCCATTCCCAATCCGAGGCCTTCGCCATGGCCGACCGCGTGGTCATCATGTCCAACGGTGACATCGCCCAAGTGGGCACCCCGCGAGAGGTTTACCGCGCGCCAAAGACCCGATTTGTGGCGGAGTTCGTGGGGCGCAACAACATCCTGCCGGGCACAGTGTCGGCCGCATCCAAAGGAACGGTCAAGGTCGAAACCGCGCTTGGCACGTTCGAAGCGAAGGGTGAGGCGAAGAAGGGCGTTTCTGCCTCCATCGTCGTTGCGGGCGATATGATGCAAGTAGGTGCGGGCGAAAATAGCCTCAAAGCCACTGTCATCTCGGAAGAATTCGTCGGCTCCATGGTCACGGCCTTTCTTGAGGCCGAAGACGGCACCGAACTGAAGGTGCAGGTACAGGAACGCGCACTGGCAGAGTTGGGCCTTGAAA
>JBCCAJ010000340.1:0-3848 GCA_039814845.1 Pseudomonadota bacterium
GAAGGTCGAATGGCGCAAATCAGGATCGGTTTTCAGTTCAGAAAACCACGTCTTCCAGTTCAGCCATTCGGTGTGATTACTTGTCACTTCGATAAGCGATTGCTGCAGCAGGTCCTCGGGACTTGCCAGCGACGGGTGGTTTACCGCATAACCCGGCGCACAGACTGGAAAAACGGTCTCTCCAAAAAGCTTCTCAGAATCATAGCCTGCCCAATCACCGTCCCCTCGCAGAATGGCCAGATCGAAAGCCTCGGTCAGGCATTCGGAATCAAGATCAGACGAGAACAGATTGATCGTTACGTTGTGGTTCGACATCTGGAACTTGCGCAGCCGAGGCATCAGCCACAGCGACGACACTGAATTCGTCGCCGCCATCCGCACGGTCGATCGCCCCTGCCCCGCCAACATCGTCTCCGATGTCCGCTCCAACGCTTTCAACGCATGTGTGATCCCGCTCAGCAATTTGCGGCCATGGTCGGTCAACTGCACCGACCGATGCCCCCGCAAAAACAACGCGCATCCAAAATGGCTTTCCAACAAACGGATTTTCCGGCTGACAGCCGTTTCCGATACGTTCAGCTCTTTGGCCGCCGCGGCAAAGCTTTCGAGTTCGGCCGCGGCCTCAAAAGCAAGCAAGTATTCAAGCCGCGGCAAGGCTGCGCGATTCTTGAGCATGAGCCGAACGTCCGTTCCTGTGGCGCGTAGAAAAAATGCAGTCGGGTCAAAAGCTAGGCCAAATGCGGGGGTTTGCCAAACTTTTTTAGGGGCAAAGCGCAATCAAATTATTGTCTGAGCCGACGCGTACCTGTGCCACCCTAATGCCACTTACGAAGGAATACCGGAACCAACCGGGCATCCGACGCAAACCGATAGGGAGAAATCATGAAACTCAAATCTATGGTGTCTTTGGCCGCGCTCTCCGTGGCAATGACGTCAGCCGGCGCGGTCTTCGCGGCGGATGACAGCTCTGACCCGATCGTTATCCCGATTCACAACTGGTCCAGCCAGATCGTGATGTCGAACGTGGTGGGCCAGATGTTTGAAAGCATGGGCAACAACGTGGAATACGTAACGACTGACAGTCAGGCCGTGTATGAATCGGTCCGTCTGGGCGACGTGACGCTGGAACTGGAAGTGTGGGAAGGCGCGTTTGGCGCATCCTTCCGCGAAGCACTGTCCAAGGGCGGTCTGCATGACGCGGGCGACCATGACGCGGTGACCCGCGAAGACTGGTGGTACCCGATGTGGACGAAAGATGCCTGCCCGGGCTTGCCAAGCTGGGAAGCACTAAACGACTGCGCCGAACTTTTCGCCACGGCGGAAACGGGCGGCAAAGGTCGGTATCTTGATGGCCCGGTTGACTGGCTCAAGCACGGCAAGGAACGTGTGGAATCGCTCGGTATGGACTTCGTTGTGATCAACGCGGGATCTGCTGCGGCACTTTGGGCTGAAATCGGTGCGGCGGAAGCCGACAAGACCCCTGTGGTCGTGTTCAACTGGACGCCGAACTTCGCCGAAGCCGTGTGGCCGGGTGAGTTCGTCGAATTCCCCACATGGGAAGATGGTTGTGACACGGATCCAAGCAAAGGCCCCAACAAGGAAGCGTTGTTTGATTGTGGGAACCCCGCCGATGGTTACCTGAAAAAGGCAGCCTGGGACGGGATGGAAGGCAAATGGCCGAACGCCTACGAGGTTCTGACCAAGATTTCCTTCACCAACGCACAGATCGCCGAAATGGCGCGTCTCGTGGACATCGAGGAAATGGAACCCGATGAAGCCGCAGAAGTGTGGCTGGAAGAAAACGAAAGCGTTTGGAAAGATTGGATGCCGGAAGGCAGCACCTGATCAGACGCTTTGAAATGGGCCCGCCCGATGTATGATGCATCGGGCGGGCTTTTTTGGCCGCTGAACGACGCCCCAAGGCACCCAGGGGACCTAGAGCTGAAAGATTGACACTATGACCAGCGATGCGCCCGTCATTTCCTGCCGCAATGCATGGAAAATCTTTGGCCCAAATCCTACGAGTTACCTGAAAAATATGCCCGATGGGCGGACATTTGATGAGATCCGTGCCGACGGCTACATCGCGGGCGTCAAAGACGTGTCCGTCGACGTGGCGCGCGGTGAAATGTTGGTCATCATGGGGCTGTCTGGTTCCGGCAAATCGACCCTCGTGCGTTGTTTTTCGCGGCTGCATGACATCACCGGCGGGACGATTGAGGTTGAGGGGCAGGATATCATGGCCCTTGCTGAAAAAGACCTCATTGAGCTGCGCCGATCCAAGATGGGCATGGTGTTTCAATCCTTCGGCCTGCTGCCCCACCGCACGGTGTTGGAAAACGTGGCCTTCCCGTTGGAGATGCGCGGCCAAGACAAACACGCCCGCCGCGCACGGGCTTTGGAAGTAATCGAACTTGTGGGCCTAGCGGGGCGCGAAGATTACTTCCCCCGAGAACTTTCGGGCGGGCAGCAACAGCGCGTGGGCATTGCACGCTCCCTCGCCATTGAGCCTGATATCTGGTTCCTCGATGAACCGTTTTCGGCGCTTGATCCCCTCATCCGTCGTGAGATGCAGGATGAATTTCTGCGCCTTCAGGGAATGCTGGGCAAAACGATTGTCTTCATCACCCATGATTTCGATGAGGCGCTGCGCCTTGCAGATCGGATCGCCATCATGAAGGACGGTGAGATCGAACAATGCGATACGCCGGATCAGATCGTTCTCAACCCGATGACGCCTTACGTGAAGAAATTCACCGAAGAGATTGAGAAGGCGCGCGTTGTACATGCCTCCGTTATGGCCTCACCTTTGAATGGCAAGGCACCGGAGGGTGACCCGGTGGATGGCGGCCTCACGATCCATCAGCTGGCCCGGCAATTGGTGAATGATACACGCAGCCATCTGCCCGTGGCAGGTAAGGATGGCGCGCTTGTTGGCATGTTGGAACGCCAAAAGGCGCTTGATGTGCTGTTGGGCGACGATTGATGGCCGATATTGCCGCAACCACGCCCCTAAGGCGCGAACGACCTGCGCGGGATATGGTGCTGTGGTCTCTCTTGGGCGTGGCGCTTTTGCTGTGTGCGGCCAAGCCCGTGCTACCAGACTTTTTGATTCGCCTGCCCGAGGCCTGGATCCCACCCACGGCTGAGATACTCGACCATGTCTTTGACTGGATCAAAGGCGACCGGGAGGAGGGGCGCTTTGGCCTCATCTACATCACCCGTTGGTTTGCCGAAGGGCCTTTGGAATTTATGCTGGGCCTCACCGCGAACCTGCTTGAGGGCAAGCACCGATGGCCCTTTATCGGCCCGCTGCCTTGGTCTTGTGTGGCCGCCGTCGGGGCCGTGATTGGGTACTACCTTGGTGGTTGGCGGCTGGCCTTGTTGGCCGGGGGCACATTCGTTTGGACAGCGTTAATCGGTCAGTGGGAATTGGCGATGCAAACGCTGTCCGTGCTGGCCGTTGCCGCCCCCCTGGCCTTTGTGATCGGTCTGGGCCTTGGCATCTTGGCGTGGAAATACGCTTGGTTTGACGCCGCGGTGAAGCCCGTGCTGGCGATCCTTCAGACCATTCCCTTCTTCACCTACCTGCTGCCTGCGGTGATCTTCTTCAAGGTGGGCCCAACGGCAGGTGCCATTGCCACAACGATCTATGCCATCCCTCCTATGGTTCTGATGTCCACGCTGGGCCTGAAAAAGGTCAGTCCGGAGATCGTCGAAGCCGGTAATATGTCCGGCTGCACCCGCTGGCAGATGCTGACGCGCGTCTACATCCCGTCGGCACGCACAGAGATACTGGTGGGCGTCAATCAGGTGATCATGCTGTGTCTGGCGATGGTCGTTCTGAC
>JBCCAJ010000167.1:0-6134 GCA_039814845.1 Pseudomonadota bacterium
ATACAAAAGATATGGTGATCTCACCTCTGGCGGGCGCAAACTGCGGACCCGGAAGAAGACCAGAAGCTCTAGGATCGCACACACCTTTGCGGGCCAACCGCAAGCAGTTCAGGAGTATGCGACGATGGACATCATCGCACAGATTGAGGCGGAACAGATCGCCTCTTTGGGGAAAGACATCCCCGATTTCAAAGCTGGCGACACCGTTCGCGTCGGCTTCAAGGTGACCGAAGGCACGCGGTCTCGTGTGCAGAACTTCGAAGGCGTCTGCATCAGCCGCAAAAACGGCGAAGGCATTGCCGGATCGTTCACCGTTCGCAAGATTTCGTTTGGGGAAGGTGTGGAACGTGTGTTCCCGCTCTATTCCACCAATATCGACAGCATCACCGTCGTGCGCCGTGGCCGCGTCCGCCGGGCGAAGCTGTACTACCTGCGCGCGCGCCGCGGTAAATCCGCCCGTATCGCAGAAGACACCAACTACAAACCGAAGTCCGGGCCGAAATCCGGCGCGTCCGCATAAGGAACACGATCATGAAAGCAGATATCCATCCCGATTATCACTTCATCGACGTGAAGATGACAGACGGCACCATCGTCAAGATGCGCTCCACCTACGGCAAGGAAGGCGACACCCTGTCGCTTGATATTGACCCGTCGGCCCACCCGGCTTGGACTGGTGGCGGCACCCGCCTGACGGACGCCGGCGGCCGCGTGTCGAAGTTCAAGAACAAATATGCGGGTCTCGGTTTCTAAAGACCGTAGGCTTACGAAATACGAAACGCCGTTCTTCACCGGGCGGCGTTTTTGCTTGGGGTGGCCGACAGCCTATCCCATCACGCCATTGACCTATACTGAAAGCGTGTCCGACAGCGCATCGCGCGGGACGGGTTTTGAGAACAGGAACCCCTGTCCAAAGGCCACGTTCATACCCGCGACGATGTCACATTGAGCATCCGTTTCGATCCCTTCCACGCAGACCTGTGCGCCCAGTGTCTCGGCCAGCACGCAGATCATTTTGACCATGGATGTCTTGCGCGGCTCAAATTCCATGTCGTCGACAAACGCCTTATCGATCTTGATCAGGTCGAAAGACAACTGATTGAGATATTCAAGCGATGAATAGCCCGTGCCAAAGTCATCCAACGCGATCTTGACTCCGATCTCTCTGACCCGGGCGATTTGCTGGGCCGCGACCTTAAAATTGCCCACAACAGAGCTTTCGACAATCTCCAGCTTGAGGTTCGCGGGCGTCACCTTTCGGTCTGCCAATGCCGCTTTCAAATGCTTGGGAAAATCCGGTTCCATCATTTGCTGGGCTTCAAGGTTCACCGTCAAAAACAGGTGGTCAAACCCTGCGCCGTCAGCGGCCCATTCGCCCAACTGTTCCAACGCCGCTGCCAACATCCGATCACCAATGTCGTCCATCACGCCCAGTTCCTCAGCGACTGGAAGAAACCGCCCAGGGGATACCAGCCCCAGGTCAGGGTGGTTCATGCGGCAAAGCGTTTCAAACCCAAGTGTCTGGCGCGTGCTAATGTCGACGATGGGCTGGAAGAACGGCACGAACCATCCACGTTCCAGCCCGCGACGCACTTCGTTTTGCATATATGCGCGATCACGCGCGGCTTCGACCTGTGTTTCGTGCAAGATATTGGCGGGCAGTTCAGCTTTTCTGGCAAAGCGATAGGACGTCCAGGCGTCCCGCATCACGTCGGATGCTGTCCAATTCGCCTGTTCAATGGGCAAGGTCGCCCCCACCGCGACATCCAGCCAAACAGCGCGCCGTTCGGTGGCAAAAGGTTGCGTGAATGCGGCAAGGATCGGCGCGATCACGTCCCCCTCAAGCGCCGCGTCGCTGTGCTGACCTGGGACAAGAGCGGCATAGAAATCACCAGATAGGTGGGCAAGATCCGCCGAAAACGGCAGCGCCGCAGACAGCCTGCAGGCAATGGCCTTGCGCAGCGCAGACAGCTCATCCGACGTCATCTCCTCCTTCATGGACACAACACGGGGAAACCCGATCACCAACGCGCGAAACTCCGTCTCCTGCTGGATCAGGGTGTTGAGCATTGCCGTCAGCGTCTCTTCGTTGGGCAGACCAGTTGAGCCATCCAGCGACCGAAGCTGATGCACATCCGTCTGCGTGCCTGCCATCATAACAGGTCGCCCGTTTTCATCCCGGTGGCACAGCCCGCGGCACCAAACCCAGCGATAGGTCCCGTCCGCATGGCGTATGCGATAATCTTCGCGCAGATGCAGCGCGGATCCCCGCAAATGGGCACGGATCGCCGCGCGCAGGCGTTCCTGATCATCGGGGTGAACGCGTTGCAACCAATCCTCAATGGACGACAGGCTGTCTTGTCCCAGCCCCAGAATTTGACGCCATCGCGGCGAATACTCCACGCGATCGTCGTGCAAATCCCAAAGCCAAACGCCGTCTTTGGAACTTTGCACAATCAGGTCCAGCTTGAGCGTCCGTTCCTGCACCTTGGATTCCAAACCCTCGGCCAAATCCGACAGTCTGCCGATACTGCGGCGCACATTCTCAAGCAGGGAATTGATCAGGACAGTCAGTTTCTGAACCTGCAGGGATTCCGTGCCGTTGGCATCGGAGAGCTGCACGCGAATATCATAATTGTCATCAACAATGGCACAGAGCTGATCTGCGATAGAGGCCACCATCGCATCCGTGGGGCTTTGCGGTTTGGCCAGATCATGGATGCGAAGCACTTTGCGCGCAGGCCCTGGCGGTGAAACAGGGTTCGGTGCTGCATCGGCGCCATCAATCTCAGCGGAAGTGTCCTGTGCAACCTTAGCCATGAAGTGCACCACGCCCCCATGTCTTTTGCAGATCTTGAAACTCTGGCGCGTACTCCGTGGGGTGGCCCGCAATGCTGACCCATTTCACAGTCATAATGGTGGCCCCTGAGCCTTCTGGGCAATCCCCCCGCGACAGCGCAACTTCATCTCCGTAAAGGCTCGCGGCCTCCTTCACCAAGGCCTCATAAAGCCCGGGAAGCTGCAAATCAGATTTGTACCGAACCGAGATGTGGTAGGGGCCGTGATCTTTCAGCTGGAACTTGTCAGTGGATTTGGAGCTTTCCCCCGGTTCACGGCTGCCTGCAGCGATCAGCGCGTGGATCTTGGCCTGCTTGCGCACCAGATCTTCTGACGTGTCGCACATGCGGATGAATTCCGGGAAGACGTCTTCGACCACGTCAAAAAACACGGCTGAGAAAAGCTGAAACAGTTGAGCTTCCTCCATGCCCGTGACGGACATTGTCGCCGACAAAAGGCTTGCCGTCTCGGTATCGGGGTAATGCTTGTCCATCCGGTACACGCGATCATTGGGAATGCCCGCCGCCAGAAACACATCTTGTCGCAATTCGTCACCGCCTTCCTGCAACAGGCAGTCAACAACCACTTTTTCGATAATGCCGATCACCGCGAGCATCCCTCAAATGAAAGAGCCAGCTTAGGTTTTTCTGCCTAAATTTTGGTTACATTCGGCCGGCGGAACGGTTGGCTCGTTTTCTAAAACTGTATCTTTTTCCATCAACTCCACGATGTGGGAATGGCCCAAATGCAATAATCGCGCAGAATGCGTTGGACCTGCTTCACGCGGGGGCCGCTGCCATCTATGCTGCCGTCAAATCCGGGGCGTGACACCCGGAATGAGGATAAAGGCGGAAAGAGCATGGCGCATATCATCGTCGTGGGGAATGAAAAGGGCGGGGCGGGCAAATCGACCGTGTCGATGCATGTGGCGACCGCTCTGTCGCGGATGGGGCATATGGTCAGCACGTTGGATCTGGACCTGCGGCAGAAGACCCTGGGCACGTATATCACCAACCGCAAAAAGTTTCTGACCAAGGCCAAGCTTGATCTGCCCTCACCCGAATACCTGGACCTGCCGGATGTGGATAGCGCGTCACTGCAGCCGGGCGAAAACATCTATGATAGGCGGCTGTCGGCCGCTGTGTCCAAGCTGGAGCCTGATAGCGATTTCATCCTGATCGACTGCCCCGGATCCCATACGCGGCTTTCCCAGGTCGCCCACAGTCTGGCGGACACGTTGATCACACCTCTCAACGACAGCTTCATCGATTTTGACCTGCTGGCACATGTGGACAGCGACGCGCTCAAGATCACCGGCCCGTCGGTTTATTCTGAGATGGTCTGGAACGCCCGTCAGCTGCGCGCACAGGCCGGGCTGAAGCCCATCGACTGGGTCGTGGTGCGCAACCGGATGGGGGCACAGCAGATGGTGAACAAGGAAAAGATGGCGCGGGTGATGGAGGAGTTGTCTAAGCGCATTGGCTTCCGCATCGCGTCAGGCTTCAATGAAAGGGTGATTTTTCGGGAACTCTTCCCACGCGGACTGACGCTCCTTGATCTCAAGGATGTCGGCGTCAAGCAACTCAACATCTCTAACGTCGCCGCCCGTCAGGAATTGCGCGATCTGATCAATGGCCTGAACCTGCCGGGTGTGATGGTAGACTTCTAAAGCGCAGTGTAGCGCCTTCGTCAGGCCCCGGTCTGGCGATCGCGGTCGAAAGCGAAAGCGCTTTATCGCGACGTACCGCCGTGGGATTGTACGGCGTGCAAACGTCACAATTTCGCCAGGCCCTGGGTGGGGCCTGACGAAGGCGCGGCGGGCTGCGCCCTTGATTCCGCGCCGGGGCGCTTACCGACAGTACAGATAATTGTTATCCCGCTGCGCCGTATCAAAATGGAAATGATCCTCATGATACCCGTCCGACCCCGGGCCCAGTACCGTCGCAAACGGCCCACAGGCGGAATCGCGGATCTCCCGCAGCATGCGACCGCGTTTGCCACCACCCCAGTCTTCCGGCAGGGAAATCGACGATCCATCTGCCAGATTAAACGCAGAGATATCAATCGCGCGGCCCTTTCCGTGCTCCGAAATCCGCGCCCCGCGTTTGTGATTGCGCGTCCGGCAGACGTAATGCGCGGCCACCTTCAACTCTGTCAGTCCGCCGCCCGTGCGGCCGATGATCGGGTTCACATCGTTTTGCACCCACGCGTTCAGCACCCGTGCAGTGGAACACTCCATCACCGCCCCCTGGCTCAGCGACACCCCGCCGACAGCCGTCACCTTCACGGCCTCAGCGATGCCACATCCCGGCGTCTCAGACGTGACCCGCCCGACGGTATCGCCCTCAATGCCAGGCACGCCACACAACGACCCGCGGCTCACCACGTCCTGTTTCTGACCACCGCCCAACAATCCACAACCCGTTACAACCAAAGGGATAACGGCCCACGCAAGCCACGTCATTTTCATTCAATTGCCTCTTTTCACCCGCCCGAAATCCGGTGCGTCTGTATCCTGCCCGGCCTCAATGATACCACGCCGGATCGCGCGTGTGCGAGTGAAATAGTCAAAGAGGTGATCGCCGTCCCCCGTGCGGATCGCGCGCTGCAATGCAAACAGCTCTTCCGTGAAGCGCCCAAGGATTTCCAGCGTGGCCTCCTTGTTGGTTAAAAACACGTCGCGCCACATGGTGGGGTCACTTGCCGCAATCCGGGTGAAGTCGCGAAAGCCCGCAGCGGAGTATTTGATCACCTCACTATCCGTGACACGCCGCAGATCATCCGCAACGCCCACCATCGTGTAGGCAATCAAATGCGGCGCGTGACTGGTCACGGCACAGACCAGATCATGGTGATCCGCATCGTCCATCCGATTTGTCTGCGCACCCATGTCATGCCACAGCTCTTCCAACCGCTCGACCGCCTCCGGTTCGCTGTCCGGCATCGGTACAACCAACGTGAATTTCCCGTCAAACAGCTCCGCAAAGCCCGAGGTTGGCCCCGAATGTTCCGTCCCCGCCATCGGATGGGCCGGAACGAAGTGCACGCCCGTCGGCAAATGTGGGGCCACTGCCTCAATCACGGCCCGCTTCACTGACCCCACATCCGTCACAGTTGCCCCAGGCGCCAGCGCTGGCGCGATGTCTTTTGCCACGGCTTCCATGACACCAACGGGCACGCACAAAACCACCAGATCGGCACCGTCCACAGCCTCCTTGGCGGTCTCACAGACCCGGTCACACAGCCCGATCTCCCGCGCCGTGGCCCGCGTCTCAGCCGAGCGTGCGTAGCCCGTC
>JBCCAJ010000160.1:0-6304 GCA_039814845.1 Pseudomonadota bacterium
ACTTCAACCCGGTTGTCGCGCCTGTAGCACCCGAATGTTGTGATTGGAAAACGACCGAACCGGCGCGGCCACCCGCGCCATCGGTTTGCCATTGGCGAGGATCTGAAATTCTCGCTTGCCCTCCAGCACTTCAAACTCCAGTTCCCCATCACCCGTCTCTATGATGACAGAGATCACGTCCTCTTCCGCGTCGAAACTGTCAAACTCCACCGGCTCTGCCTCCGTCTCCCACACGAAACCGTCGACGATGGCCTGTTCCAACGCATCCTGCGGGCCGGTCACCGGCGCAGGCATCATGGGTACGGCGCGATGTTCGATCAAAAAGCCGGGCAGGGCGGTCTGACCGGGCAGGCGGTCGTGCAATCGGGTGTGCAGGCGCGGGATGGCAGGGCGCCGGATGACAGAAGGCAGGGACATGGGGCAACGCGCGTTGACTGAGGGATCGCGGCACTGTGCGCCTTCGTCCTTAAATCCGCGTTAAACGCCGCCACAAAAGAAAAGGCCCCGGATTTTTCCAAGGCCCTTTTTGTCACTATGTACGGTGGATCAGCGGTTTTCCATATCCACGTAGTCGCGCATCGTCTCACCCTGGTAAAGCTGACGTGGACGACCGATCTTCAGCTGCGGATCGGCGATCATTTCCTTCCACTGGGAAATCCAGCCCACGGTGCGAGAGACCGCAAAGATCGGCGTGAACATCGACGTGGGGAAGCCCATCGCCTCAAGGATGATGCCGGAATAGAAATCCACATTCGGGAAGAGCTTCTTGTCGGCGAAGTAATCATCCTCAAGCGCTTGTTTTTCCAGTTCTTTGGCGACCTGCAGGGTTGGGTTATCTTCCACGCCCAGCAGCTCCAGAACCTCGTCGGCAGATTGCTTCATCACCTTGGCGCGCGGGTCGAAATTCTTGTACACCCGGTGGCCGAAGCCCATCAGGCGGAATTCATCATTCTTGTCCTTGGCGCGGGCGATAAACTCGGGGATGCGATCTACGGTTCCGATCTCGCGCAGCATTTCAAGGCAGGCCTGATTGGCACCACCATGGGCCGGGCCCCAAAGGCACGCGATGCCCGCAGCAATACACGCAAACGGGTTGGCACCGGAACTTGAGGCCAAACGCACGGTTGAGGTTGACGCGTTCTGTTCATGATCGGCATGCAGCGTGAAAATGCGATCCATCGCGCGGCTCAGGATCGGGTTCACCTGATAATCCTGCGCCGGAACAGCAAAGCACATGCGCAGGAAATTCGAAGCGTAATCAAGTTCATTGCGCGGATAGACGAAGGGTTGGCCGATGGAATATTTATACGCCATGGCTGCGATCGTTGGCATCTTGGCGATGAGGCGGATCGAGGCCACTTCCCGCTGCCAGGGGTCGTTGATGTCCGTGCTGTCATGATAGAACGCGCTCAGCGCGCCGACGACGCCCACCATAATGGCCATGGGATGCGCATCCCGGCGATAGCCACGGAACAGGAAGTGCATCTGTTCGTGCAGCATTGTGTGGGTGGTCACGCGGTTTTCGAAATCTTCCAACTGCGTGGCAGAGGGCAACTGGCCATAAAGGAGAAGGTAGCAAACCTCAAGAAAATGCGATTTTTCAGCCAATTGATCTATTGGATAGCCACGATGCAGCAGTTCGCCTTTGCCGCCATCGATAAAGGTGATCGTGCTGTCGCAGCTGGCGGTCGAGGTGAAGCCCGGATCATAGGTGAACACACCTGCCTGACCATAAAGCTTGCGAATGTCGATCACGTCCGGTCCAGCAGTTGGTGAGAACATGGGCAGGTCGTAATCCATGCCCTCAATCGTCAATGTCGCTGATTTCTGTCCGTCCTTCATGGGCGTGCTTCCTTTTCTGGCGCTGCGCCCCCCGTTTCAGGGCGCGTGCTGTTGGTCCGCCCAAGGGGGTGGGCGTTCAAGACATGGAGGGCTCACATGGCGGCCTCGCGCAACCGAGCAATCGACTCATCGCGTCCCAATACCAGTAACATGTCGAACACGCTTGGCGTTACGCTTTTCCCAGCGAGTGCGGCCCGCATGGGGCCTGCCAATTTGCCAAATTTGGTATTGTGGGCCTCCGCAAAGGACTGCGTGACCGCTTCTAGTTCCTCTCGCGTCCACGTAGCATTTTGCAGCTGCGGCGTCAATTCATTCAGTATACCACGGGATACATTATCCAGTGCCTTGGCGGCTTTCTCATCCGGCTCGATGGGGCGGTCAGACAGGATAAACGACGCTTTTTCAATAAGTTCTGGATAAGTCTTCGCGCGCTCTTTGAGGCAATACATGCCCTGTGTCAAAAGGTCCTCCTGCGCGGCTGTGAAGGGATCACCCATTGTTACAGCGCGAAACGCGCGCAGGTCTTTCAGCAATGCAGCATCCTCCATGGTTGCGATGTGCTGACCGCTGAGGTGATCGAGGCGTTTGAAATCAAACCGGGCGGGCGATTTTCCGATGCCATCCAGATCAAACCAGTGCTGGGCCTGGGCGTCGGTGAAGAATTCATCATCCCCATGGCTCCATCCCAGACGGGCCAGATAGTTGCGCATGGCCGCAGATGGATAGCCCATGTCGCGGTATTCCTCGACCCCGAGCGCACCGTGACGTTTGCTAAGTTTTTTGCCATCGGGCCCGTGGATCAGCGGGATATGGGCATAGGTCGGCAGGGGCCAATCCATGGCGGTGTAGATCATCATCTGCCGCGCGGCATTGTTGAGGTGATCATCGCCCCGGATCACATGGGTGACGCCCATGTCATGGTCATCGACGGCCACCGCCAGCATGTAGACGGGCGTGCCATCAGAGCGCAGCAGGACCATATCATCAAGCTGATCATTGCGGATGGTCACATCGCCTTGCACGGCATCGCGGATCACCGTTTCGCCGTCCTGCGGGGCCTTGATGCGAATGACGAAAGGTGCGTCCGGGTGTGTTGAGGGATCGGCGTCACGCCACGGGCTGCGGAAAAGTGTGGAGCGGCCCTCGGCCTTGGCCTGATCGCGGAAAGCTTGAATTTCTTCTTGTGTGGAAAAGCACTTATAGGCCTTTCGTGATGTCAGCAGCGCATGCGCCACCTCCGCATGGCGATCGGCCCGGTCGAACTGGGAGATGACATCCCCATCATGATCGAGGCCCAACCACGCCATCCCGTCCAGGATCGCCTGCGTCGCTTCGGGCGTTGATCGCGCGCGGTCTGTGTCCTCAATCCGTAGCAGGAACTTGCCACCACGGCCCCGGGCAAACAGCCAATTGAACAGCGCCGTGCGCGCGCCGCCGATATGCAGAAAGCCGGTGGGCGACGGCGCGAAGCGGGTGACGACAGGCTTGGACATGACCGTGGTTAACCTTTCGTAAACGTTAGAGGGGTACGTCTTTGGCGGGCAAGCTCTATCGGCCCCAAGTGGTGGAGACAAGCCTTGCAACGCTCTGAGAACGGACCTGGCAACATCCCCGGCCTAGCCTTCGACATCTGGCTGCGTCAGCGTGGCCATTTGTTCCATTGGTCGCCAGTGTTTTTCGGAACAGGCGTTGCCGTCTATTTTGCCTTGAAATCAGAGCCATCCGGGACGTTCTTCTTGTGCCTTTGTGCCGCCGCGCTGGTGATGGCGGCGGCGTTGATCCTGTGGCGCAGCCTCTGGGCACCGCTGGTATGGGCGATTCTGCTCTTTTCCCTTGGGATTGGCGCGGCGGGGCTGCGGGCGCATGGGGTGGCCGGGCCGGTGCTTGATTGGCGCTACTATGGCGCGGTGGAGGGGCGCATTGTCGGTATGGATCGGTCGGCTTCGGATGCGGTGCGGCTGACGCTTGACCGCGTGGTGCTGGCCAATGTCCGGCCCCACAAAACACCGACCCGAGCGCGTGTGTCCTTGCATGGGCAGCAAGGCTTTACGGATCTGCGCCCCGGTGCGCGTGTCATGATGACGGCCCACTTGTCGCCCCCATCGGGCCCGGTGGAGCCGGGCGGTTTTGATTTCCAACGCCATTCCTGGTTTTTGGGACTGGGCGCCGTGGGCTACACCCGCACACCGGTTCTGACCCTTGCAGCACCGGCGGGCGGGCAATGGCAGTTCAAGGCGCGCATGGCCCTGTCGGCGCGGGTGCAAGAGAAACTGCCGGGCGAGGCTGGCGGGTTTGCCGCCGCGATCATGGCGGGGGACCGATCCGGCATCGCGCAAGACACGCTGTTTAACCTGCGTGTGTCGAACCTTGCGCACTTGCTGGCGATTTCCGGGCTGCACATGGCGCTGCTGACGGGGTTTGTGTTCTCCGCCCTGCGGCTTGGGCTGGCGGCCGTGCCGCGCGTGGGGCTGCGGGTGCCTGCAAAAAAGGTCTCGGCCATTGGCGCGCTGATCGCGGGGGCGGGATATCTTGCGCTGTCGGGGGGCAATGTGGCCACAGAGCGTGCCTTTATCATGGTGGCTGTCATGTTCTGCGCCATCCTGGTGGACCGCCGAGCGCTGTCCTTGCGATCTGTGGCGATTGCGGCGTTGATCGTTTTGGCCATGCGACCTGAGGCGCTTTTGGGCCCCGGTTTCCAGATGTCCTTTGCCGCGACGACCGCGCTGGTCTTTGTTTTCAACGTGGTGCGCGACTATGATTTGTCCATTGGTCCCAGATGGATGCAGCCCGTTCTTGGTGTCCTTCTGTCCTCCCTTGTCGCGGGGTTGGCCACAGCGCCCATTGCCGCCGCCCATTTCAATCAATTCGCCCATTATGGTCTGATCGCCAATCTGTTGAGCGTGCCTTTGATGGGCGTCTTGGTGATGCCCGCGGCGGTGCTGGCGGCGTGCTTCATGCCGCTCGGACTTGATGTGATACCTCTGTGGGTGATGGGGATTGGGCTTGATTGGATTTTGAGTGTCGCCAATTGGACGGCCGGGTTGGACGGTGCACGGGGTATGGTCGCTTCCCCGGGGCCATATGTGCTGCCCCTGATCGCCCTTGGTGCGTTGTTTGTCATTCTCTGGCAGGGTCGCTTGCGGGTCATCGGTGTGTTGCCCTTCGCCGTTGGCCTGCTTCTATGGTCAGGCACGGATCGGCCCGATGTTCTGATCGCTGATACCGGCGGTCTGATCGGGGTCATGACGCCCGAGGGCCGTGCGTTAAACCGGGACCGCGGGGCAGGGTTTGTGGCGCTCAACTGGCTGGAAAACGATGGCGACAAGGCCAGTCAAGAAGGGGCCCATTCGCGTTGGGCGCAGAGTGGCGATGCCTGGCCCATCATTGCCCTGCGCGGTCAGAAAGCCGCAGATGGGGTCACCGGGTGCAACGGGGCCAAGTGGCTGGTCATGAACAAAAACCCTGCCTCTGTCCTGCAGTTTGATGGCTGCCAGATCCTGACGCCTGCGAGTTTGCAAAAAACAGGCGCCATCGCGCTTTATGCACGCGATGGCGCCCTGGAACCTGTGACCGCGCGCCAGATCACCGGCACGCGACTTTGGAACACTCAGTAAGTGCGGATCAGCCCCACCAGACGGCCTTGCACGCGCACCTTGTCATCGGGCAGCACGCGGGTCTCATAAGCGGGGTTCGCGGCCTCAAGGGCGATGGCATTGCCGTTGCGATAGAACTTCTTCAGCGTCGCTTCCTGATCTTCCACCAGCGCCACGACGATATCGCCATTATCGGCCACGTCGGTTTCACGGATCACAACGATATCCCCGCTGTTGATCCCGGCGCCGATCATCGAATCGCCTTTGACCTCCAATGCGTAGTGACCGGCCTTGCCGCTGATCATATCGCCGGGGACAGACACGTTCTGCGACCCGTCCGCGATGGCCTCAATCGGCACACCGGCGGCGATCCGGCCCATCAGGGGCACGCTCATCAGCGCGGCCTCCACCACCTGCGCGGCGACAGGGGCAGGCACGGGGGCAGGTTTCGACCCTTCAATCACGCGGGGCACGAAACCGCCTGCGTCACCGCCCGCATTACCACCGAGGCTTTCGGGCAGCTTCACAATCTCCAGCGCGCGGGCGCGATGGGCGAGGCGGCGGATAAAGCCGCGTTCTTCCAAAGCTGTGATCAGCCTGTGGATCCCGGATTTGGAGCGCAAATCCAGCGCATCTTTCATTTCGTCAAAGCTGGGCGGTACGCCATCGCGCTGCACCCGCTTATGGATGAATTCCAGCAGATCGAGCTGCTTCTTGGTGAGCATTGTCCTGTCCTCCGGTCTCCGGTCGTCATGCTTTGTTCTACGCATGTTCTTGTTTTGTGTCAACTATGCCGTTTTTGTTCTTGTGGATAAGTCGACTAGAGCGGAAGATATTCCATCACATCCCCGGCTTTGCGGGGCCCGTCA
>JBCCAJ010000014.1:0-14752 GCA_039814845.1 Pseudomonadota bacterium
TCAGATCCATCTCCGGTGGCCGAGGTGAAGTCCGCCGTGGCGGGTTTCATGGACGACTTCAAGGGCTTTCAGTCCGACATTTTTGAGCGACTTCAACAGCAGGAAGAAAAGATGAGCAAAATCGAACGCAAATCCGCGGGAATGATGCGCCCCGCATTGGCCACTTCGGCCGAAACGGAAGCCCCGCACCAGAAGGCGTTTGATGCCTATCTGCGCTCGGGCGATGACGATGCCTTGCGCGGGCTGGAACTGGAAGGCAAGGCGCTGGGCACATCCGTTGCTGGCGACGGTGGTTACCTTGTGGATCCGCAGACCTCTGCCACGATCCAGAGCGTGCTGTCCTCCACCGCGTCGATCCGGGCGATTGCCAATGTGGTGCAGGTTGAAGCGACGTCTTACGACGTGCTGATCGACCACACTGAGCTGGGTCATGGTTGGGCGAATGAAGCCTCCGCCGTTGCCGAGACGGGCACGCCCACGATCGACCGGATCACCATTCCGCTGCATGAGCTGTCCGCGTTGCCGAAGGCAAGCCAGCGTCTGCTGGATGACAGTGCCTTTGACATTGAAACATGGCTGGCCGCGCGCATTGGCGACAAGTTCGCCCGCGCCGAAGCAGATGCTTTCGTCAATGGTGACGGCGTCGACAAGCCAGTCGGTTTCATGACCCACCCCACTGTTGCCAATGACAGCTGGGCCTGGGACAGCATCGGCTATGTGGCCACGGGTGTGGATGGCGATTTCAGCGGCGGCGATGCGATCATTGATCTGGTCTATGCGCTGGGTGCGCAATATCGCGCCAACGGGACGTTCGTCATGAACTCCAAAACGGCCGGTGCCGTGCGCAAGTTGAAGGATGGCGATGGCCGCTTCCTGTGGTCTGATGGTCTGGCGGCTGGCGAACCTGCGCGTTTGCTGGGGTATCCGGTGCTGATTGCTGAGGACATGCCTGATGTCGGGTCTGACGCTAACGCCATTGCCTTTGGTGATTTCAGCGCGGGCTACACTGTGGCCGAACGCCCCGATCTGCGCGTGCTGCGCGATCCGTTCTCGGCCAAGCCGCACGTCCTGTTCTACGCCACCAAGCGCGTGGGCGGTGACGTGAGCGACTTTGCCGCGATCAAGGTCCTGAAATTCGGCGTTTCCTAACGGGCGCTGAATGGTGCGGGGTCGGTAACGGCCCCGCGCGGGAGGCGCGCGCATCTTAAGCAGGCGTTGTCTGGCTCACCCCTCCGACTGAGCAACGTCTGCGCGCGCGCCTTTTCGATCGGCCAGGCTTTTCGGTCGAGGGGGCATGTCTTGGAGAAAACCCATGATGCTAATTGAAGAAACAGTTGTGCCGCAGACGGCCCTGCCGGTGGATGAGTTCAAAGCCCATCTGCGCCTTGGCACCGGGTTTTCGGATGACGACATTCAGGACGCCGTTCTGGAAAGTTTTCTGCGCGCCGCGCTGTCAGCGATTGAGGCGCGCACCGGCAAGATCCTGATCACCCGCACCTTTTCCTGGGTGCTCTCCGCCTGGCGCGACATTGTGGGGCAACCGCTGCCCGTGGCGCCAATTTCCCAAGTCACGGATGTCGTGATGGTCAGTGCCGCCGCCAACGCAACGCCTGTGGAGCCCGATAATTATCTGCTGGTCAAGGATATGCACCGCCCGGTGCTGAAACCTGCGGGCCATTGCCTTCCGAAGATCCCAATCAATGGAACTGTCGAGATCGGCTTTGTCGCCGGGATCGGCGCGGATTGGGGTGAATTGCCCGCCGATCTGGGCCACGCCGTGCTGCTTCTGGCCGCGCACTACTATGAACACCGCCATGAGGCGACGCTGACCGAGGCTTCAATGCCTTTCGGCGTCTCAAGCCTGATTGAGCGGTACAAAAATGTCCGTGTTCTGGGCGGGGGACGCATCGCATGACCACTCCTAAACTCAATCGAATTCTGGTGCTTGAATCGCCTGAGCGTGTCTCGGATGGATCGGGTGGCTTTAACGAAACCTGGGTCGTCCAGGGCGAGCTTTGGGCCGATGTGCGCTTGCGCTCTGGCCGGGAAACCAGTGGTGAGGGCGGCGCGCTGTCGTCCACCAATTACAGCATTACGGTGCGGTCTGCGCCGTTGGGTGCCCCGTCGCGCCCCTTTGCCGGACAGAGGTTCCGGGATGGTACACGGATTTTCAACATCCAAGCCGTGGGCGAACGCGACAGCGATGGCTGTTTCCTGACCTGTTTTGTTGAAGAGGAGATGGCCGCATGAGCTATGCCGTTTCAGCCGCATTGCAGGCGGCCGTGTATCAGCAGCTTGCGGGTGACGTGACACTCGCCGGTCTTGTTGGCACCGCGATCTATGACGCGCTGCCCAATGGCACGCTGCCCAGCACCTACGTGCTTCTGGGCGAAGACAGCACGCAGGATGCCTCTGACGTCACAGGTGGTGGTGCGTGGCATCGCCTGACCGTGTCGGTGATTTCAGATCAGGCGGGGTTTCACACCGCGAAATCCGTCGCCGCCGCGATCAGCGACGCGCTGGTGGATGCGGATCTGACGCTGACCACTGGCACGCTCGTGGCGCTGCATTTCTTCCGGGCGCGGGCCGCTCGTGAAGACACCGGCGATACCCGCCGCATCGACATCGTGTTCCGCGCCCGCGTGGACGCATCTTAACACTCAACGTCTGGAGAGAGACATGACAGTTCAAAGTGGCAAGGACCTGCTGGTCAAGATCGACCTGGACAGCAGCGGCAATTTCGAAACCGTGGCGGGGCTGCGCGCAACGCGGGTGAATTTCAACGCCGAAAGCGTGGATGTGACCAGCTTGGAATCCTCAGGAGGGTGGCGCGAATTGCTGGGCGGCGCGGGCGTGAAAAGCGCAGGCATCAGCGGATCGGGCGTGTTCCGGGATGAACTGGTGGATGAACGCGTGCGCCAGGTGTTTTTCGACGGTGAAACGCCAGATTTTCAGGTGGTGATCCCCGATTTCGGTGTGGTCGAAGGGCCGTTCCAGATTGCCAGCCTCGAATACGCCGGAACCCATGATGGGGAGGCGACGTATGAGCTGTCGCTGTCTTCGGCGGGTCAACTGACCTTCGTTGTGGCCTGAGCCGGGAGGAGGGGTGATGGCCAATCCATGGGCAGGTGAAGTGGCGCTGGTGCTGAATGGCGAACGCCATGTGCTGAAGCTGACGCTGGGCGCGCTGGCAGAGATGGAGGCGGCGCTGGACACGGGCAGTCTTGTGGAACTCGTCGCACGGTTTGAACAGGGCGCGTTTTCGTCCCGCGATGTTCTGGCGCTGATTGTGGCTGGCCTGCGGGGTGGAGGCTGGAACGGCGGCGCCAGTGACCTGATCAGCGCTGAGATAGACGGCGGGCTGACGGGCGCGGCCAAGGTGGCTGCGGAATTGCTGGCGCGGGCCTTCATGCTGCCCGACGGTGCGGAAACGTGAGCGCCGTTGACTGGCCCGGGCTGATGCGCGCGGGCGTGCGCGGGGCTGGATTGAGGCCGGTGGAGTTCTGGGCGCTGACCCCGGCAGAGCTGGAGCTGATGCTGGGCAAACCGGCGGGCCTCTCGCCGCTCACCCGGGCGGGGCTTGATGATTTGATGCGGGCTTATCCCGATCAGGTAGCGGATGAAAAGGACGATGCGTGATGGACCGGATAGATGATCTTGATCAGCAGGTGGCAGCACTGGATGTGCAACTGGGTCAGGCCAGCGATATGGCTTCCGCCTTCAACTCTGAACTGGCCAAAATGCGAGAGGCGTTTGCCGTTACGGGCCAGGATGTAGCCACGTTGGAGAGGGGCGTCAGCCGCGGGTTAACCAAAGCCATTCGCGGTGCTGTTTTGCATGGCGAAAGCTTGTCTGCGTCGCTTGAGACGCTGGCCAACTCCATGATCAATTCCGCTTTCAACGCTGCTGTGAAACCCGTCAGCAACCATGTGGGCGGGCTGTTGGGCGATGGGCTGAGCAACCTCATTGGCGGCATCCTTCCCTTTGAGAAAGGCGCGCCGTTTTCCCAAGGCCGCGTGCAGCCCTTTGCGTCGGGCGGCATCGTCCAATCCCCCACCCATTTTCCCATGCGCGGCGGTATGGGCCTGATGGGGGAGGCGGGGCCAGAGGCGATCATGCCGCTGACCCGGGGGGCCGATGGGCGATTGGGCGTTCAGGCCTCAGGCGGGCGGGCGGTCAACGTCACTATGAATATCTCCAGCCCCGATGTCGAAGGCTTCCGCCGGTCGCGCGCGCAGATCGCCGCCCAGCTTGGCCGAGCCATCGGCGCGGGCAACCGAAATCGTTAAGAGAGGGGCAGGCAGATGAATTTTCATGAAGTGCGCTTTCCAGCCAGTCTGAGCTTTGGGTCCATCGGCGGGCCGGAGCGCTACACCGATGTGGTGACGCTGGCCAATGGCTTTGAAGAACGCAACACGCCATGGCAACATTCGCGCAGGCGTTATGATGCGGGCGTGGCGCTGCGATCCTTGGATGACATCGAGGCAATGATCGCGTTCTTTGAGGCACGTCAGGGGCAGATCAACGGGTTCCGTTGGAAAGACTGGACCGATTACAAATCCTCTGCCGCGACTGCCAATCCAGAATTCAACGACCAACTGATCGCGATTGGCGATGATGTTACGCGCACTTATCCGTTGATAAAACGCTATCGGTCGGGTGACCAGATCTATGAACGGCCCATTACCAAACCCGTGGCGGGCACGGTCCTGATGGGGTTGGGCGAGATTGAGCAGCGTGAAAGCATTGATTTCGCCGTCGACACCGCAACCGGAATCGTCACGTTCGAACACCCGCCGAGCGAGGGTGTGGAAATCACCGCTGGCTATGAATTCGATGTGCCGGTGCGCTTTGACACCGACCGTATTCAGACTTCGCTTGCCAGTTTTCAGGCCGGTGATGCGCCGAGCGTTCCGATTGTGGAGATCCGGGTATGAGCGGGCTCGACGCGGGTTTTGCCGCCCATGTGGAAAGCGGCAACACATCCATTTGTCGATGCTGGGCAGTGTCCCGGCGCGACGGTTGGACAATGGGGTTCACCGACCACGACATGAAACTCAGCTTTCAAGGCATTGAATTTCGCGCCGATACTGGCCTAACAGCGGCGGCCTTGCAGCAGACGACCGGTTTATCCGTCGATAACACAGAGGCGCTGGGCGCGCTGAGTGATGCCGCGATCACCGATGAAGACATTGAGGCGGGCCGCTTTGACGGGGCCGAGGTGCGCGCCTGGTTGGTGAACTGGAAAGATGTGTCACTGCGCGCGCTTATGTTTCGTGGCCATATCGGAGAGGTCACTCGCCGTGAAGGCGCTTTTGAGGCCGAACTGCGCGGGCTGACGGATATCCTCAACCAACCCTCCGGGCGGGTCTATCAGAAGAACGGCAATGCGGTGCTGGATGGCGATGATCCGGCCTTCGCTGTGGAACTAGCAATTGCGCAGGTCGAGAACCGGCAGGTGTTTCGCTTTGAGGGTTTGGAGAGTTACCGCGAGCAGTGGTTCCAGTTTGGCACGCTGACCATGCTGGATGGGGCTGCGGTGGATTTGGAAGGCTCCATCAAGCGAGACTATTTCGAAGACGACCTGCGGGTGATTGAGCTTTGGCGACCCATCCGCGCGCCCATAGCGGCGGGCGACCGCGTGCATCTTCTTGCGGGCTGCGACAACACGCTTGAAGCGCATCAGGAAAAGTTTGCCTCTATCCTCGATTTTCAGGGTTTTCCTGACCTGCCGGGCGATGACTGGTCCTTTTCCGACCCGACCCGCGCAAATGATCTTGATGGCGGGAGCAGGCGATGACAGATCAGACCGCGCGCGTGGTGGGCGCGGCCCGCGACTGGATCGGCACGCCTTATCGCCATCAGGGATCGTGCAAAGGGGCGGGGGCGGATTGCCTTGGCCTGGTGCGTGGCGTGTGGCGCGACGTCTTGGGGGATGAACCCGAGGTCGTACCCGCCTACACGATGGATTGGTCAGAACCGCAGGCGGCAGAAGATTTATGGCAGGCCGCGACCCGGCATTTCGTACCCAAGACGCTGGGTGATGAAGCGCCTGGCGATCTGCTGTTGTTTCGCATGTTTGATCTGGGCGTGGCCAAACATGTGGGCATCGCGGGTGAGGTGGGGCCTGAGGCCAGTTTCATCCACGCTTATTCCCGCCATTCGGTTGTGGAAAGCCGGCTCAGCACCCCCTGGCGGCGCCGCGTCGTGGCGCGTTTCGCCTTTCCCAGATGATTTGAGACAGGAGGCCTGAGACATGGCTACCATTCTTCTTTCGGCAGCAGGTGCTGCTATCGGTGGCTCCATCGGGGGCACTTTTTTGGGTCTGTCAGCCGCTGCAGTGGGGCGCTTTGCCGGGGCCATCATCGGGCGGTCGATTGACCAAAAGCTGATGGGGCAGGGGTCCGAGGCGATTGAAACCGGCAAGATCAGCCGCTTGCGCCTGACGGGCACTGGCGAAGGTGACGCCATCGCCCGGGTTTGGGGCAAGATGCGGGTGTCGGGCAACATCATCTGGGCGTCGGAGTTTTTGGAAACCCGCACTGTGGTCAGCGGCGGTGGCGGCGGCAAGGGTGGCGCACCGAGTGCACCCACGCAGATCCGTTATTCCTATTCTGTCAATCTGGCTGTTGGTCTTTGCGAGGGCGAAGTGACCCATGTGGGACGCGTCTGGGCCGACGGGATTGAACTGGCCCGCGACAGCCTGACCATGCGCTTTTACCCAGGCACCCAAGATCAGCTGCCTGACCCCAAGATCGAAGCGATTGAGGGCAACGGCACCGTGCCGGCCTATCGTGGTACCGCCTATGTGGTGATCGAAGATCTGAACTTGACAGAATTTGGCGGCCGGGTGCCGCAGTTTACCTTTGAGGTGAACCGCCCCGTGCAAAAGGGGCTTCCCGGCGCGGATCTTGACCCGGTGCATGCGGTGCGGGGTGTGGCCCTGCTGCCTGGCTCTGGCGAATACGCGCTGGCGACGACGCCCGTGCAGGTCAACGCCGCCTTCGGGCGCACCCGCGTGGCGAACGTGAACTCCGCGTCCAACAAGGCGGATTTTCTGGTGTCTTTGGACAACCTCCAAGGCGAGCTGCCCAATTGCGGGGCGACATCTTTGATCGTGAGTTGGCTTGGCGATGACCTTCGCTGTGGGGAGTGCACGATCCAGCCCAAGGTCGAACGCAAGGACGGGGACGGCATCAACCAGCCCTGGGTCTCGGGCGGGCTGACCCGTATCACGGCGCAATCGGTGCCGCGGGATGCCAATGACACGCCTGTTTATGGCGGCACGCCCTCGGACCAGTCGGTGATTGAGGCGATCAAGGCGCTGAACACCGCAGGGCAGGAGGTGCTATATTACCCCTTCATCCTGATGGATCAGATCGACGGCAACGGCCTTCCCGATCCCTATAGCGATGCAACCGATCAACCCGCGCTGCCATGGCGCGGGCGGATCACACCGTCCATCGCACCGGGGCAGGATGGCAGCCCCGATGGCACGGCCCAGGCGGAGGCAGAAGTTGCCGCCTTTTTTGGTACGGCCAGCGCATCGGATTTCTTCGTGCACCCGGATGGCATCGCGCCACCAACCTTGCCGGATCAGGATTTTGATCCCTTTGCCTATACAGGCTCAATCGGCATCACGCCGATCACCTACTCCGGTCCGGTTGAATTCAGCTATCGCCGCTTCATCCTGCATCAGGCCGCGCTTTGTGTGGCCGGGGGCGGGGTTGAAAGCTTCTGCATCGGGTCAGAAATGCGCGGGCTGACGCAAATCCGCGGGGCGAATAACAGCTTCCCCGCCGTTGCTCAGCTGCGTTTGCTGGCAGCCGAAGTGCGCGCATTGCTGGGCCCGGATGTGAAGATTTCCTACGCCGCTGACTGGTCTGAATATTTCGGTTATCAACCGCAGGATGGCAGCGGCGATCGGTTCTTCCATCTCGATCCGCTTTGGGCCGATGACAACATCGATTTCATCGCCATCGACAATTACATGCCGCTCAGCGATTGGCGCGACGGCACCGATCATCTGGACGCGCAAAACTACAATTCGATCTACGATCTTGAGTATCTCAAAGCGAACGTTCAAGGCGGGGAAGGCTACGACTGGTTCTACCATTCCCAGCAGGCGCGAGAGGCGCAGATCCGCACGCCCATCACCGATGATGTGTTCGGGGAGCCGTGGATCTACCGTTACAAAGACATCTTCAATTGGTGGCGCAGCGGGCATTTCGAACGCGTGGGCGGGGTGCGGATGGAAACCCCCACCGCATGGGTGGCGGAATCCAAACCCATCCGCTTCACGGAATATGGTTGCGGCGCCGTGGACAAGGGCACCAACCAACCCAACCAGTTCATTGATCCCAAATCGTCGGAGTCCAGCGTGCCGTTTTTCTCCAACGGGCTGCGCGATGATCTGATCCAGTTCCAATATCTGCGCGCCATGTCCGGCTATTGGAACGACCCGGCCAACAACCCAATATCGGAAGTCTATGACGCGCCCATGGTCGATATGGATCACGCCTATGTTTGGGCCTGGGATGCGCGGCCCTATCCGTTCTTCCCCAACCGGCTGGATCTGTGGTCCGATGGCGAAAACTATCTGCGAGGGCACTGGATCACGGGCCGCGTGTCGGCGCAGCGCCTGGCCTCGGTGGTGGAAGAGGTCTGTGGCGATGTGGGGCTGGAACATTGCAACACCGACAATCTGCACGGCCATGTGAAAGGTTATGTGGTTGAACAGGTGGCTGAACCGCGTTCCATCCTGCAACCGCTGATGCTCAAACACGGTGCGGACGTCGTGGAACGTGGCGGCGAGCTGCGCTTCCGTCAGCGCGACGGGCAAAAGGACTTTGCCGTTGACCCAAATCTGGTCGTCCGCGACGCCGAAAGCGGCACCACAATCGAAGAGGTGCGCGGGTCTGATGTGGAACTGGCAGGCCGCGTGCGTTTGCGCTTTATTGAGGCGGGCGCTGATTTTGAGATCATCGCGGAAGAGGCAAGCCTGCCCGATGATGACCTCAGAACCGTGTCCACCTCGGAACTGCCCCTTGCCATGACCCGCGCCGAGGGGCGCCAGACGGTCGAACGCTGGCTGGCGGAATCCCGGCTGGCCACAGACACCGCCACATTCACGCTGCCCCGCTCTAACCTTCAGGTCGGCGCGGGCGATGTGGTGAGCCTGCCGGAAGATGGGGGTGAGGGCCTCTTTCGTGTGGACCGCGTCGAGCTGCTGCCCCACGCCCAGAAAATTGAGGCCGTTCGGGTGGAGCCGGAGACGTATTCCGTCATCCCCTTCAATGAACGCATCGGCCCGGCCCGGGTGATCAATGCGCCGGGTCTGGTGCGTCCCTTTTACATGGATCTGCCGCTGATCACCGGCAATGAGGTGCCCCACGCGCCCCACATCGCTGTCACGGCCGATCCCTGGACAGGTGCTTCCGCGCTTTACAGCTCTGCGCAAGATGCGGGCTTTGTCCTCGACAAGATCCTTGAGCTGCGCACGCCCATCGGCATCACTCAAACCCCGCTCAGCCCGGCCCCAAGCGGGTTGATTGATCGCGGCGCGGCGACGCGGGTGCAGATGGTGTATGGCACGCTTGAGGCCGTGAATGACGATCAGCTTCTGAGCGGAGCAAACCTTTGCGCCATCGGGGACGGTACCCCCGGAAATTGGGAGTTAATCCAGTTCCGCGATGCGTCCTTGGTGGAAGAAGACATCTATGACGTCAGCCATCGCTTGCGCGGGCAGTTGGGCAGTGAAACAGGCTCGGTATGGCCAGAAGGGTCTTACGTGGTGCGCCTTGACGGCACGCCGCAGCAAGTGGATCTGACGGTCTCGCAACTGGGACTGAACCGGTTCTACCGCGTGGGTCCCGTAGGTCAGCCCATTGGCGGCCCGGCTTACAGTGTGGCGGAACTGGCCTTTGAAGGCGTCGGTCTGCGCCCGCTGAGCCCGGTACACCTGCGGCTCTCTGGCGATCCGGGTGAGGACCGCACTGTTACGTGGATCCGCCGCACGCGGATCAACGGCGATGCGTGGCAGGGTTTGGATGTGCCGCTGGGTGAAGAGACGGAACAATATCTGGTGCGGGTCCGACAGGGCGAGGGGCTGGTGCGCGAAACGATCGTGGAAAGACCCGAGTGGACCTATGATCTGGCAACCCAAGCCGCAGATGGCCTTGTTGGCGCGTTTCGCATTGAGGTCGGGCAGATTTCGGCGGTGGTGGGCGTCGGAAGGGTCGCGCAGCTTTCGGCGGTTGCTTGATTGCAACTGAATTTGGATCGGCGCCGGGGCGCGGAATCAAGGCGCCCCGCGCCTTCGCCTGGCCCCACGTCACACCTTTGGTGTGCCACCTATAAATGGCGCGCCCTTGGCGCGACGGCCTGGCGAAATGGCAGTTGCAGGCTGCCGCTTGAATGGCGTACGGGAACCAAAAATTAAAGCGCTGCTATTCGCAGGTCAGGATCGCCAGACCGGGGCCAGGCGAAGGCGCTCTGAACCGCCTTTAGGCCAGCGCAGAAACCGCTTCCTCAACCGTCTCACACACGGTGACAAACTCCAGCAATGATGCATCGGCAAATCCCTGATCCACGATATGATGCATCAGGTCCACAAGCGGCCCCCAATACCCCTCCACGTTTAGCAAGATCACTGGCTTCTCATGCAGCCCCAATTGCCGCCATGTCAGCACCTCGAAAAACTCATCCAGCGACCCCGCGCCACCCGGCAACACGACCACCGCATCGCAATTCATGAACATGACCTTTTTGCGTTCATGCATCGTCTCGGTGACGACGTAATGGGTTAGATCACGCTTGCCCACTTCCCACTTCACCAGATGCTCAGGGATCACTCCAAAGGTCTCCGCACCGCCCGATTGCGCGGCATTGGCCACCGCCCCCATCAACCCCACATCCCCCGCGCCGTAAATCAAACGCCAGCCGTTTTTGGCGATTTCACGGCCCAATTCGGTCGCCGCGGCCTCATAGGCCGGGTTCCCACCGCGACGTGAGCCGCAAAAGACACAGATTGAGGTGTTAGTCATCAGATCACCGCGCCGTGTTGTAGGGTTGTTTTGACCCTTGATAGCTATGTTGGTATGGTCACACAACTGCGCGGGATAGGCGCGGAAGGATGGTTTTTGATGGGCAAAGAGGCTGGAGTGGCTGGCGGATCATCAGTTGTTGGGGGCGCGGCGGCCGTCGTTGGCGCAGCAGCGGCAGTGACGGGCGGTTTTCTCTACATGTCCGGCGTGATTGGCCCGCAATCCGATGCGGCAGCCCCTGTTGAGGCCGCGCTAGAGGCCCCATCTGAGGTTGAAAGCGAAACCAACAACACAGCCGACGCCAGCACACAAACCGATGCCACCGAAACGGCGCAACCTGACGCCCCGACCGACACGCTTGCCCCCAGCATTTCGACCTTCCGACTGGAACCCGATGGCCAGATGCTCATTTCTGGCCGGTCGCAGCCGGGGTGGGATATCACTGTGTTGATCGACGACGCAGCGCTGTCGACGTTCCCCGCAGGTGCCACCGGTGAATTTGCTGAATTTCTGAATCTTGAGATTAGCGATGCCCCTCGCATCCTGCGCCTTTCGGCCCGATCACCGGACACGGGTGAGGTGCTGGCCTCGCTTGAAGATGTGATCATCGCGCCGATGGACCTGACTGTGGCTGCGGCGGAGCCCGCTGACGAAGAAGAAACGACCGCCGCTACCGAGCCTGATCAAGAGACGCAAACAGACGTGGCCAATGGCGAAGAGGCCGCCGAGGACAACACTGAAACCACCACAGCCGTGCTGATCTCTGACGAAGAGGGCGTGCGCGTCCTGCAACCGCCCGTGTCCAGCGATCCCGCACCTGAAGTCATGTCGGTCGTGGCGCTCGACACCATCACCTATTCCGAGGAAGGCGAGGTACAATTGGCCGGTCGCGGCCAGCGCGAAGGCTTCGTACGGGTCTACCTCGACAACGCGCCCATCACGTCCTCGCGGATTGAAGAAGACGGCAATTGGCGCTCTGACCTGCCTGAGGTCGACACCGGCGTCTACACCCTGCGCATTGATGAGGTCGATGACGCGGGCAATGTCACCTCTCGCGTGGAAACCCCGTTCAAACGCGAAGACAAAGAGATTTTGGCCGAACAGGAAGACACAGACGGTGTGCGCGCCATCACCGTTCAGGCGGGCAGCACGCTCTGGGCCATTTCGAGGGAACGCTATGGCGAAGGCACGGCCTATGTCCGCATCTTTGAAGCCAACCGCGACCGCATCCGCAACCCCGACCTGATCTTCCCGGGGCAGGTTTTCAACATTCCTGAGTGAGTGAGCACCGTCCGTGCAGAAAGCCGTGGTGGGATGAAACCCCACCCTACGTTTGCTAAATGAGGAGGTGGTCTGATTGTCAGGTCGCTTGCAGCGCAGGTTTTAGGAACATTTTTGTCGCAAAGTCGCGGGCCATTTCTTCGGTTTCTGAGTCGAAAACCTCACCAAAATCAGGGTGATTCAGAATCTCCTTCCAAGAAAATTCAGGATCCTCAAAGGCGCGGAAAATCTCAAGCTTCAAGTCCGCGTGGCGTTCTGCTTCCCTTTTTGTTAATCCCATCAGCTCCTTCTCAGTCAAACCGATGGAGACGACACTTACTAGGTGGCTTAACTGGGGGAACTGTTCCGAGAAATTCATCATAACAGAAGAGGTAACACTGTGACGTGTGTGCGAACAACCGTGTTCGGAGCACAACACAAGTGGCAGTTTGCGCCCGCCACGGAATCAAGCGCGTAGCGCGCCGCGGCTTCGCTAGGCCCCACCCAGGGCCTGGCGAAATCGTGACTTAGGCGCGTTGCTCGAATAGAGTCCGGGACCCCAACGATAAAGCGCTGCTGAACGCAGTCCAGGATCGCCAGACCGGGGCCTATCGAAGCCGCTCTGACCGAATGTTCTTGGAAAGTATGGTGCGTTTTGCACATGTCTCGTACTGATATGGGCAAAAGAAACGCAGCAAGCGTAGGGTGGGGTTCCACCCCACCATCCGATCCATTTGTTTCCACCCAGCCTCTATTGCGCCTGTTCACACCCGCGCGCGCCCGTTTGCAAACCCGTTTGCCACTCCTTAGGTAACCGGTGTTACCCATACACTCGCGCGGACGTGCACAAAACGGATACCCCCATGACAGACCCCAATCACCGTCCCCGTGTCGTCATCATAGGCGCAGGCTTTGGCGGCCTTGCTGCGGCCAAGGCCCTCAAACACGCGCCTGTAGACATTGAGATCATCGACAAGCGGAACTATCACCTCTTCCAACCGCTGCTCTACCAGGTGGCCACCGCTGATCTGTCGCCTGCCGATATCGCATGGCCCATTCGGGGCATTTTCTCAGGGCAGGAAAACGTGCAGGTGACGCTGTCAAAGGTGCAATCCGTCGACACGGGCGCGCAGACCGTGACCCATGAATTCGGCACGGTCGACTATGATCACCTGATCATCGCCAACGGGTCATCGCATTCCTATTTCGGCAAGGATCACTGGGCCGAACACGCGCCCGGTCTGAAGCGCATCGTGGATGCCACGGAAATCCGCCGCCGGGTGCTGGTTGCATTTGAAAACGCGGAAGTGTCTCAATCCACGGCCGAACAGGACCGCCAGCTCACCTTCGTGATCATCGGGGCCGGGCCCACGGGCGTGGAAATGGCCGGCGCGATTGCCGAGCTTGCCAATATCTCCCTTCGCGGGGATTTTCGCCGCATTTCCCCGGACCGGGCACGCATCCTTTTGGTTGAAGGGGGCCCGCGTGTGTTGGGTGCGTTTCCCGAAAGCCTCTCGGCTAAGGCGCTGGCTTCCCTGAAAAAACTGGGGGTGGACGTGATGACCGGCGCGATGGTCGAAGATGTGACCCCGGACGGCGTGACCGTTGCAGGCGAAGACATCCCCGCCGCCACCGTGATCTGGGCCGCAGGCGTCAAAGTCGACAGCCTGCAAGACTGGCTGGGCGTGGACACCGACCGCGTGGGCCGCGTGGCGGTTGAGCCCGATCTGACCGTGCCGGGCCAGCCCAACGTCACCGTCGTTGGCGATGCCGCGAAAGTGCCGTGGAAAAACGGGCTGGATGTGCCGGGCATTGCACCCGCTGCCAAGCAGGAAGGCAAATACACCGGGCGGCGGCTGGCCGCGCTGGTCGAAGGCCGTGCCGCACCCGCGCCTTTCCGCTATCGCCATCTGGGCAATCTGGCCACCATCGGGCGCAACTCGGCGATCATCTCGATGGGCGGGCTGAAATTGTCGGGGTTTCTGGCATGGTGCTTTTGGGGGGCGGTGCACATCTATTTCCTGATCGGGGTGAAACGTCCCCTGTTCGTGGCCATGAGCTGGGTGTCGAGCTATCTCTTCCGCTCCAAGGGCGCGCGGCTCATCACCGGCATGGACGGCCTACGTGCCATCCGCCACCACATCCCGAAGAAGGGGTAGGCCCCTGGCGCGGCGGCGCCTCGTTCGGGTGGAGTCCGGAAACCCGATGATAAACCACTGCTGCGCCAAGGCTGGGGTCGCCAGACCGGGGCTACGCGAAGGTGCTCCGTTCTGAATTTGATCTATGTTGTTTTCCGCAGCCCGCTTGATTACTCCTGATCACAGCAACAGGTGAGGCCAATCCATGGCAGACACAGACCCAGAGCTGACCGACACTTCTGAGCGTGAAGACGAGAATGTCTACGCGCTAGACGAAACCGCAGTGGCCCGGATCATGCATGATGTCGA
>JBCCAJ010000088.1:0-8672 GCA_039814845.1 Pseudomonadota bacterium
GCAGGCGCACGGGGCGGGTGAGGTTAACATCCGGGCAACGGATGATCAGCATTTCCCCTTTGACGCCGCGCAGGTCAGGCAGCGCATCGCGCGCTGACAAACCACGACAATCAATGGCGTTGGGCAGGTCGTTGGGGGCTTTTTCAGCATGAAAAGCGACACTTTGATCCTGCAAGCCATCGTATAGGTCCTGCAGAGCGCGGCGTGGGTCGAGATGGGCCTCAGCCTCAAAGTAAAGCCCCTTGGAGAAGCCGGGCAGGTCAGGCTCCAACTCGGTGATCTCTGTGTTGACTTCCGCGAACCCTTCGGTGCGATCTGCAAAGCGGCGCAGGTCGGGCAGATCCCGGCGGCCTGCGACCACCAATGTGCCGCTTCGGGTGATCTCTGTCCTGTCTGCCCACCAGTTCAGCGCCTCTTGGCCCAAGCGCAGAACGGGTTCTTCGGCATTTTCAAACTCACACCAAGGCGCGAGCATGCCGCCCGCCCACCACGAACAGGCATGCGGTCCAGGTGGGCCAGCGGGGTCGAAGATTTGAACGCGTGCCCCGCGCGACACCATCTCTGACGCAACAGTAAGGCCTGCAACCCCTGCCCCTATGATCGACCAGACACTCACGCGGGCCAGAACGGGTGGAAGTGATGGACGGGGCCGTGGCCATGGCCAACTTGCAGCGCGTCCGCCTCGGTGATGGCGGCCTGAAGATAGGCATGAGCGGCCCCGGTGGCCTCTATCAAAGACAGACCCTTGGCCAGACCCGCGGCAATGGACGACGACAGGGTGCAGCCCGTACCATGCGTGTTTTTCGTGTCGCGTCGGGGCGCAGAAAATTCCTCTAGCACACCAGCCGCGTTGACCAGAATATCGTGGCAAACCGGCCCCTCGGCGTGCCCACCTTTCATCAAAACGGCCTTGGCCCCCAGCTCGCACAGCGCCTGACCTTGGGCAATCGTGTCTTCCCGGTTTGTGGCGGTGGGCGCGCCCAGCAACCGGGCGGCCTCTGGCACATTTGGGGTCAGAACCGTGGCACGGGGCAAGAGCACATCGCGCAGGGTCTGGACCGCATCATCGGCCAAAAGCGCATCACCCGACTTTGCAACCATAACAGGATCCAGCACAATGGGTCCGTCGTAGCGTGCGATGGCCCCTTCAACGCAATGAATGATGTCCGGCGTGGCCAGCATTCCAATCTTGATCGCGCCAACGTTGAGATCGCTCAACACTGCATCAATCTGGGCGGAGACCACATCCAAAGGAATGCCATGGATTGCCGTCACGGCTTGTGTGTTCTGTGCGGTCACCGCCGTGATCACCGACGCGCCATAGACACCTAGCGCGGACATCGCCTTCAGATCCGCCTGAATGCCCGCGCCACCACCACTGTCGGAGCCAGCAATCGTCAATCCAATATGCGCCATATCGCTGCCCTTTCATGTGGGCACCGCGTATGAAAACTGCCTGTGTGGTATCAGACCGTTCCCTCCGCCGGAATTGCCCGGATCAGGTTCGATGGGTTGACGCATGCGCGTCTCTCAGCCCCAAAGAGGGCACCCCAACGGTTCACCTTCCGCCTAGCAATTCATGCGAAGTGAGTCAAATGGGACGGTCAGGCCTTGACCAGTTCTTCCAAGTGGTCCCGCGCTTCTTTGAGGCGCGGCAGATGCGTCAGAAGACTGTCCATGTCCAGCCGCTGGTTGGGCACGTGGATTGACAGGGTCGACAGCAGCCGGCTCTGATCATCACAGATCGGCACCGCGAGGGCCAGCATACTATCCATGAATTCCTGATCATCGGTCGCATATCCCTGCCCACGCGTCTGGGTCAATTCCTGCTTGAGCGCATCCACATCGGTCAGCGTATGTTCCGTGAAATCTTCCAGATCAATCGTAGCGAGGAGGCGATCCAGTTTGTCCTGTCGGAGGGAGGACAAATACATCTTTCCACTTGCCGTGCAGTAGAACGGCACCTGCGTGCCAACAGGCAACTGAATGCGCAGCGGCCAGTGGGTTTCAACCCTGTCGAGATAGACCATCCCATCCCGTCCAGGCGCGGCGAGGTTGCAGGTTTCGCCCACATCCTCTGCCAGTTTTCGCATCAATCGCAGACGTTCCGTCCGGATACGCTGAGACGACAAGGTGTTCGTGGAAAGCCGCCGAAGCCGGTATCCGGGACCGTAGGATTTCCCATCCACGTCGCGCTGCAAAAACCCCTCTGCTTCGGCGGTGTGGAGCAGCCGATGCACTGTTGGCTTCGGCAACCCCAGCGCCGTTACCAGATACGACGCCGAGACCGGTGTGCCCATTTGCGCCACCTCTTCCATCAGGTAGAGGAGGCGCAGGTTGGTCGGCATCTGACCTTTCTTGGTGTCGATATCCTGATCTTCGGGCATAGCCTCGTCGTTATCTATCCGGCAGCAACATCAGGGCCAGATCGGGTGTCAGTGCGACAAGGATCCAGACGCTGATCAATGCAAAGAGGTACATCGTCGTGTAACGCAGCAGGCGGAAATAGGGAACGCCTGTCACACCTGACGCCACGTAGAGGTTAAGACCGTATGGCGGCGTGATGAACCCGATGGAAGCTCCGACAAGGAAGATGACCGAGAAGTGCACAGGATCTACGCCGACACTGGCCGCAATTGGCGCGAGAATAGGCGCAAGGATGATCGTGACAGGCAAACTTTCGAGGATCATGCCAGAGACGAACACGATGGCCATCGCCGTAAAGAGCACCGCGTGATAGCCGCCCATGGAGGTCACGAAATCACCGATCACCTGTTGTGCACCCAAAAGCGACAGGATCTGCTGCATCACCACCGAGACGGCGATGAGCGGGGCAAGGATCCCCGTGATCTGTGCAGAGCGCATCACGATGCCCGGCACCTGCGGGATGGTGAAGCCTTCAACCACCAGCATAGAAGCGATCGACTTTTCCGACCAGTCTTTGGTTTGGTCCATCTTGAAGAAGTAAGTCACCACAAAACTGGCAAGCCCCGCGATGATGCCGAAGCCGACGGTCACGCCAGCGGCCTCTGTTGGCGAAAACTTACCGGTGTAAATGCCCCAAAGCACAAGCCCGATGGCGAAGAAGCCAAGCCAGCCACCAACGGCTGTTTTGATGACACGCATCGGGTTAAGGGCAATGATGTAGCCCCAGCCGTTCTTCCAGCAGACGAGGAAACAGGCCAGCATCATGCCAAAGACCATCATTGCGCCGGGGATGATCCCCGCGACGAAAAGGTCAGAGATGGGCAGGTTCATCAAGAAGCCGTAGACGATGAAAATGATCGATGGCGGGATGATGATTCCCACCGTGCCGCCCGCCGCCGCCGTGGCAGCAGAGAAGCGTTCGTCGTAGCCGCCCTTGACCATTTCCGGGTGCAGCATCGAACCAATCGTGGCCGTTGTGGCCGAGTTCGACCCCGAGATCGCAGCGAAAAGACCACATGCACCAAGTGACGCCATGGCCAAACCGCCCCGGATCCAGCCAAGGCAGGCATAGGCGAAATCACTGAGGCGCCGCGCAATTCCGGAGCGGTTGATCAAGTCACCGGTCAGAATGAAGAGAGGCATCGCCAGAAGGGCAAACCCGTCGGTGAACACGTCCTGCAACGCCGCACCCATGTTGAGCAGCTGCAATTCCAGCACGAAGGACATGCCGATCACCCAATAGGCGATGACCAGGAACACGGGCACGCCCGCCATGAACAGAATTGTCACCCCGATAGAGATGAGCGTGATGATGGTTGGATCGCTCATGTGTCACCCCCGATCACAGCGGCTTCGATCATCTCGTCGCCGTTGCGGTATTTCTTCAAATCTTTGATCGCGTTTTCCATGACCCGTGCGGTCAGCAAAATGAACGCGATTGGCACGGTGCCAAGGAACCACCACTGCATCACGTTGTCCGTGCCCAGCATGATGGAAAAGTTCGCCGCGGCGCGCACGGTTTCCTGCGTGGTCGTCACGATGACGATCCAGGCAAAGCCAAGCCAGAGCAGCGCATCCAGCAAAAGAAGGAACAGCTGTGCCCCCCGGGGCGCGGATTTTCGGAATTCAGCAAAAGCCAGATGGGTTCGCAGCTTTACGTTATAGCTGCACCCGACCCAGGCCATGATGAGGAATAGGAACGGCGGGATCGTGGTGGACCACGGCGGCTGCCCGGACAGATAAAACCGCTGCACAACGCCAGAGAAGATGATGTAGCCGATAGCAAGGTAAGCCACGACCATGATTGTGGGTTCCAGATGGCGTTCAATGACGGGAACAGCCCGGTAGACCATCATCATGGCAAACCCGCCCACTAACGTCACGATCAACCCAAGCGGCCATATGCCGGGGTTGCCTCGCATTGCAGATTGTACGTTAAATGAGTCGCCACTCATGAAGGCGGAGATAACCTCGCCCATGCCGCTGATCATTTCCATGATCGCTCCTCCCAGTGTCCCCCACATCCTGATGTGGACAGCGGCGTAAAAGCTCCTCACTCAAACGACGCATGATTCTTTGTTTATGTATTGGACTTTACATGACCCGGGCGAATTTCGCCCGGGTCAATTTTGTCGTGAAGCCAAAATGCGGCTCCACAGAAGATCAGGCTAAGATCAGCCCTTCCACCAGCGGCGGGGTTCAACATTCTCCGCCAACGTGATGTCATGTTCACGTACGGTGTCGTAGATCTCCTGATAGGTGTCGATGCCACCGGCCCAGCCGTTGATCCGCTCGCGCCACTGCTCCCACAGTTGCGGCTGATACTCGGGCGAGCACTGCTCTTCGGCCTTCTTGATCTCTGCGTCGGACAGTGCGGCGACGCGCACGTTGTTCTTGGCAAAGATCGTGTCGGGGCCTTGGTGCGGATGGCTGAAGCCAACCGTGTTGACCAGTGCGGCCTCGTTCGCGGCCTGAACATGCACCTGCGTCAGGTAAGACGCTTCCATCACGGCATCCTGCAGCTCACCGCCGAGGTTGTCGAAGGACTGCGCGTTCATCGCGGTGTGTTCTGTACCGCAGAAGAAGCGCAGGTCAACACACTGGGACACAACCGGAGACATGTTGGCGTAAGCCACGGCCGAGGCCCATGTTTCCGCACCGTCGATCAGGCCCTGCTTCAGACCGTCGAGGGTTTCTTCCCAAGCCACAGGCACCGGGTTCAGGTTCAACGCGTTCATGGCGATACGGCCAAGCTGCGTGCCCGTCACACGGTTCTTCGTGCCAGCCAGCTGATCAATGCTGGTGACAGTCTCTCTGTCCTGCCAGGACAGACCCAACTGGATCCCGCGAAGTTCCGCATGCGTGAACAGGAATTTCAGGCCATGACGCTTTTCGAAGGGGTCGCGCAGCACTTCCTGAGACTTCGGATGGTACATGAAGTAGTACTGGTCTGCGCGGCTACGGAACATGTAGGCGTAGTCCAGAACGTTCAGGTAAGGCGCACCACCGGCAGAGTTCTGCGTGGACGCCGCATAGATGTCGACAATGCCCTGCTGGGCTTTCTCAACACAGGACAGCTGACCACAAATCTGGTTGTTGCCGATGAATTCAATGCGAATTTCACCATCGGTTCGCTCTTCCAGATCACGAGCAAATTCAAGGCAGCCCGCGCGTTCGATCAGCAGGTTTTGCTGGTTGAAACCGGCCGCGCCGAACTTCAGCGTGTGCTTGGGTTCCTTGGAAAACCGCTTGTTGTAGGTCGATTCTGCCGCCGCGGCGAGATTCGCCGCAGTCATGGCACCGCCGAACGCACCCGCCGCCATCAGCGTCGAGCTCATCCCGTAAGTACCTGCAATCCTAAAGAAATCCCGGCGCGTAACACCACGCACCCGATCATAAAGTCCCATAAGTTTCCTCCCTTTTGGCAATTATTGAGACGTTTAGTTTCAAAAAAGCCTAGAATAGTATTTTTGTTTTGGCTACATTTTTTTCGACTCAGGGAAAAGTTGTTGGAGGATCAGGGCCCGTGGAAGCAGACTACATCATTATTGGCGCGGGTTCAGCAGGTTGTGTGTTGGCCAACAGGCTTAGCGCAAAACCCGGCAATCGGGTTGTCTTGTTGGAGGCCGGAGGCCGCGACATCAATCCATGGATCCACATTCCCGTAGGTTACTTCAAGACAATGCATAATCCGAACCTGGATTGGTGCTATAGAACGGAACCCGATCCGGGGCTCAACGGGCGATCCATTGATTGGCCGCGCGGCAAGGTTCTGGGCGGATCATCTTCCCTGAACGGGCTGCTGTACGTGCGCGGTCAAGCCGAGGATTATGACCGCTGGCGCCAGATGGGCAATCCCGGCTGGGGATGGGACGATATTCTGCCCCTGTTCAAACGCGCCGAAACCAACGAACGCGGGGCGGATGAATACCATGGTGATGAAGGCCCCCTGTCAGTATCCAACATGCGCATTCAGCGCCCGATCTGTGATGCATGGGTCGCGGCGGCACAGGCGGCGGGTTACCCATTCAACCCAGATTACAACGGTGCAGAACAAGAAGGGGTCGGCTATTTCCAGCTAACCACACGCAACGGGCGGCGGTGCAGTGCGGCAGTTGCCTACCTCAACCCCGTGAAATCACGCGAAAACCTACAGATCATCACCAACGCTGCCGTAGATCGCTTGGAATTTGAAGGCAAGCGGGTGGTCGGCGTGCGGTACACGGACCGGTCCGGCACACAGCAGGTCATCAAATCCCGCAAAGACGTGATTTTGTCTGCCGGTGCTATCGGCTCCCCCCAAATCATGATGCTGTCAGGTCTGGGCGAAGCGGAACAATTGAAGGATGCCGGCATCGACGTGGTGCAAGATATGCACAGCGTTGGCAAACATATGCAGGATCACCTTCAAGCGCGGTTAGTCTTCAAATGCAATGAACCCACCCTGAACGACGAGGTTCGCAGCCTGTTCAATCAGGCCAAGATCGCGCTGAAATACGCGATGTTCCGCGCGGGCCCGATGACGATGGCCGCGTCCCTTGCGACCGGCTTCATGAAGACCAGCCCGGATGTGGCAACCCCTGACATTCAGTTCCACGTCCAACCGTGGTCTGCCGACAGCCCCGGCGAAGGCGTGCACCCGTTCTCCGCCTTCACCATGTCGGTTTGCCAGCTACGCCCCGAAAGCCGCGGTGAAATCCGCCTGCAAAGCTCTGACCCGAGGGCCTACCCGAAGATTTTCGCCAATTACCTGTCCACAGAAACCGATTGCCGCACGATCGTCGCAGGCGTCAACATTGCCCGGGAGATCGCCCAACATGCGCCCCTGACCTCCAAAATCTCGGAGGAGTTTCGCCCGACAGCGGATCTCGCCATGGACGATTACGAAGGCACACTGGATTGGGCGCGCAACAACTCGGTGTCGATTTATCACCCGACGGGCACCTGCAAGATGGGACAAGGCAAAGACGCGGTGGTCGATCACGAACTGAAGGTTCACGGCATTGAAGGACTGCGCATCGCGGATTGTTCGATCATGCCGGAAATCGTGTCGGGCAACACAAACGCGCCTGCCATCATGATCGGTGAAAAAGCTTCGGACCTGGTGCTGGCCTAAGCGGTTATTGACGCGACGGGATCGCCCAGCAGGTCCCAATTTGGTTCGACGCCCAAACCCGGCGCGTCGGAGGCCTGCATGTAGCCATCTTCGATCACGGGTGCACCGCTGGCGATATCAACAGTCGCGTATTCGTGGAATGCCGACGATTGGAAGTGGAAATCTTGCGGCGTGGAATGGGCCAGATGGGCGATGGCGCTGTCGGCAATCTCTCCGCCCCAGCTGTCTTCGATCGTCATGATGATGCCCAAAGAGACGCAGACATCCCGGATCAGCCGCGCCTTGGTCAGCCCGCCCAAGCGATTGATCTTCAGATTAATCACATCCATTGCCCGTTCCTGAGCCCCGCGCAAAACGGCTTGCAGACTGTCCATACATTCATCGAGGATCATCGGGTGGTGGCAATGATCGCGCACAACGCGGCATTCCTCATAGGTTTCGCAAGGCTGCTCCACATAATACTTCACATCCTCAGTCGCCTTCACGACCCGCACCGCATCATGCTGCCGCCAACCGCAATTGGCATCAGCACCCAGCACATTGCCCTCCCACAGCGCCCCGGCGACCTTGTTGATCCGCGTGATGTCCACATCCGGATCAGCGCCAACTTTCATCTGGAACTGTTTGAAGCCTTGTTCCTGATAACCGGTGATTTTATCAACCATTTCATCCGGGTCCGCACGGGATACAACCTTGAAAAGCTTCACTTTGTCCTGCAATCGCCCGCCCAGAATATTGCACACCGGCTGGCCCGTGGCCTTGCCCAGAACGTCATGACACGCCACATCAATCGCCGATTTTACATAAGGATGGCCCTTCAAAAGCCGATCCATCTTGTAATTGATCCGGGCCAAATGCGTCGGATCCTCCCCCATCAGACCGGGAGACAAAACAGCAATTCCCGTCCGCGCACCTTCCGCATAGGCAGGCAGATAAGACGGTCCAAGCGGGCACACCTCCCCCACCCCGGAAATCCCCTCATCCGTTTCAATCTGCACCACGGTGCTGTCAAAGGCCGCAAAGCTTTGGTTCGACCAGGCATAGGCCCCTTCCTTCATCGGCAGGTTGACCTGATAAATGTTGATCTTGCTGATTTTCATGGGCGACCGAATGCGTTGTTTCCCGCAGC
>JBCCAJ010000389.1:0-3250 GCA_039814845.1 Pseudomonadota bacterium
CCGGTCAGCATCGAGGACAGCACCGACGCCTTCGCCGGCCCGCCCCTCAACGCGCCCAAAAGCGCGATGGCCACCTTGATAAACCACGATCCGCCCCCTGCCCTGTCAAGCAACGCCCCGAACAGCACGAAGAGAAAGATCATCGTGGTCGACACACCCAAAGCCACGCCAAAGACGCCCTCTGTCTGCATCCAGTAATGCCCCAGCGCTTTCGACAGTGACGCACCGCCATAATTGGTAATATTGCGCGCCCATTCCGAATAGCCGCCGAAAAAAGCAAAGGCCACGAACGCCCCCGCGATGATCACCAGCGGCAGCCCGAGGGATCGGTAGACGGCGGTAAAAAGAACGACCATCCCGATACAGGACATGGTGATGTCGGTGGGGCTCCAGAGGCCCGGGCGGTCGGCAATCTCAAAGCGGAAGACCACCAAGTAAAGACACGACGCCACGCCCAAAATCAGCAGCGCCCAGTCATAGACCGGGATGCGATCCTTGGGCGATCCTTTGAACAATGGGAAGGCCAGCGTGGCCAGCATGATCGCGAATGCCAGATGCACAAACCGCGCCTGCGCAACGATATTGGCAAAAATGTTCATCCCCGTGGCCTGCGCCAGAACGCCGGGCACCTTTGAGGCGATGTAGAGTTGGAACAGCGACCAGACGATACAGGTGCCGATGATCAGATTGGCCTGCCAGGCCGCAGACGGGTTGCGCGCGCCGGTATCGGCCTCGACCACCATGTCATCTGCGCTTCTTTCTGTTTGATCTGACATCCCACACTCCTTTTTATTTTTATGTTGGGCTCAGCCCTGTCCCTCAAGGCCTTCGAACCAATCTATGACATCTATGGACCAGCCACCGGGCATCCCGTGCCCGCCGTCCCAGACCTGAAAGAAAATCGACCCGGCCTCGCAACTGTCCCACCTTTTGATCCAGGCGGCGCCCTCAGATACAGATATATCCGCCGCCCCCATGCACCCGTTTGTCGCCCGCCAGACATCAAGGCCTTTCATGATGTTGCCCTGATGAAAGGGGCGTTCGCGCCAGACGCCCTTGCGCCCTTCCAAAGGCACCATTGCGTCGCGAAATCCGTGGCTGTGATGCAAATGCACAGGTGCCTCGCATCCCTCATGCATCGGCTCCCAGAACCCGCCCGCGCTTCCGGCAAAGGCGGCGGCCACGTCAGGCGCACGGCAGGCCATATCCCACACCATCGACGACCCACGCGAAAACCCGGTCAGAAGAACGGTGTCCCGGTTCAGATCGAACCGCGTGACGGCGTCGTCAATCACCGCGCGCAGGAAGGCAACATCGTCGCGCGGCTCTTCCAGCCCGTCGAAGACGCCCCAGTCCCGCTCCGCCCCCGATGGCGTCACGAACGCATAACCCCGAGAGGTCACCCTGTTCGAAAAGCCCGTGTTGCGCGCGCCCGCCTCACCAGTGCCGCCTGAGCCATGCAAGAAAACAAACAAACCAGTCTCGGCGTTTACCTCCTCCGGCAGAGCTATGAAATACGCACCGTCGTCAATCTCGCAGGGCACCCCAACAGCACCGCAGGTCTGCGCGACCGCAGGGTGCTGCCACGCAAGACAGGTGAGAAGAGACCAGAGCATAAGGCGCATTGGCATACCGAAGACGCGGTACAAAAGAAAAGTGGCGGGCTATGAGGCCCGCCACCGTTTGCTTTAGTCGATCAGACCAAGCTCTTTATAGGCCTTGGCCGCGCCATCATGCAGCGGGGCAGACAGGCCATCCGCCACCATCTGGGCCGGGTCAAGATTGGCAAACGCCGGGTGCAGGCCTTTGAAATCGTCGATGTTTTCCATCACGGATTTCGCCACGACGTATACAACCTCTTCAGGCACGTCCGCAGACGTCACGAATGTCGCGCCCACGCCGAAGGTCGTGGTGTCGCCATCGGTGCCCTTGTACATGCCGCCGGGAATGGTCGCCACACGGTAGAACGGGTTGTCGGCGACAAGCTTGTCAATCTCTTCGCCGGTCACAGAGACCAGTTGCGCATCACAGGTTGTGGTGGCTTCCTTGATCGCGGCGGCCGGGTGACCGATCGTGTAGATCATCGCGTCGATGTTGCCATCGCACAGCTGCTTGGCCATCTCGGACCCTTTGTATTCGGTCGCAAGCGCCAGATCATCCATGCCGATGCCGAACGCATCCATCACCACTTCCATCGTGGCGCGCTGACCGGACCCGGGGTTGCCCACGTTCACGCGCTTGCCCGCCAGATCGGCAAAACCGGTGATGCCGCTGTCGCCACGCACGATCAGGGTGAAGGGCTCGGGGTGCACGGACATCACTGCGCGGATGTTCGGGAACGGGTTGTCGGAGAATTTCGACGTCCCGTTAAAGGCGTGGTACTGCCAATCGGACTGCGCCACACCGAACTCAAGCTCACCGGCCTTGATGGTGTTGATGTTGTAGACGGAGCCACCGGTGGATTCCACGGCGCAGCGAATGCCATGTTCCTTGCGGGACTTGTTCACCAGACGGCAAATCGCGCCGCCCGTGGGGTAATAAACGCCCGTGACGCCGCCCGTGCCGATGGAGATGAACTCTTGCGCGGTGGTCATCGAGGCGGCAGTCAACCCGGCAATCAGTACCGCGCCGCTCAGTTTCAATTTGGAAAACATCTGTCTCTCCCTGATATGGATCTGACCCGGATTGCGCCGGGTTTCTGGTTTTCAGCCGCGTCTTTTGGTGCACGCGACCACTGCGCCCTTTTTCAAACTGCACGCGCTTGTGCCCCCAAAACGGGAATTGGAAAAGTGGCGCTTCTGTTTACGATAGATAAATTGCAGCCATGCACAAGGGGGCTGGGCCTCGACACACCCGACCCCGTCGCAGTTGCAAGCTAAAGGCGGGCATGCCGGACGGAGGATCGGCACAAGGTCGACAAACGCAAAATTGCCCTGACCAACCCTGACCAACCGGCCCTCGCTGATCCACGGAGCATTGGACCTTTTGCGCAGACCACGCGCGCCCAAAACGATGCATCGGGCCTTGAATGAAATGCATTCTACCGTTCGTGTGGCCCTACCGACGCAAGTCTGTTGAGGTCCTTTCCCTCACCTTGATCGTGACAGCGCCCTGGCTTATCCACCGGATCATTCTGACCCTCAAAGAAGGGCACACCGTTGCGGTGCGCTATGTCACCTGGATCGCGGTGGGCCTGATGGGTGTGCATGTATCGCGCAGCCGCGCCGACGCGGCGATGTTTCACTTTTCC
>JBCCAJ010000529.1:0-1516 GCA_039814845.1 Pseudomonadota bacterium
GCATCAGGAAATGCCCTGTGGCCTGCGCATGAGGGCGGTCGCGATTGTCTTGCCAGGCCTCCACATGCACGCTGGCATAACGCCGCCCCGACCGGTTCACGCGGGCACGGGCATAGCTGTCGCGCGGCAGGCCCGAGCGCAGGTAATCGACGGTGAAGCCAATGGTCTTGGGCAGGCGAGGCAATTGACCGGCCTGCATCGCCTCCAAATCCAGATCGCCCCGTTCCAAACCATCCCAAATCATCGACCAACTGAGCCCGATGATCGCGGTCACCTCCAGAAATGCCGCCGTCGCGCCACCATGGAGTGCGGGCATAACAGGGTTGCCGATCAGGTGGTCTGAATAGGGCAGAACGCCGGTCAGTTCATCCCCCCTCCGATCAAACCCAATGCCCATGAACTGCACATACGGCACCGCCTGCAACAGACTGGTGAGCGCGGCATCGCGGCGCTGTTTGACCACTTGTACGGGCTCGGGTGGTTTGCGCGTCATCGCCCTGTCCCCGTGGTGAAGGTGCCGGTGGCCGACGCCACGGGGCGATCTTCATCATCATCCATGGCACGGGCGCGCAGGAAGGCCACGTTACGGGTGACATGGTAACAGGTGGCCTCGGCCCGGATGCATTGGCCGGGTGTCGCGGGGCGCATATAGTCGATGCGCAAATCTATCGTGGCGGTCACGCCGGTGACATCGGGATGCGCCATCGTCGCCGCGCCACAACAAGTATCCATCAGCGCCGACACTGCGCCACCATGGATCACGCCGCTTTCCGGATCGCCGATTAACTTTGGATCATAGTCCATCGCCAGTTCCGCCCGGCCCGGTCCCACGGACACAACCCACATGCCAAGCGCACGGGAATGGGGCAGGGAGGAGATGAATTGCTGCGCCGCCTTGAGCCGCGCATCCTGAGTTTGATCTTGGTCTTCGGCCATGGCCAGCCTTTCTGGTCGTCCCTTCCTTATATGCCAGCGTGGGCCAAGAGCAACGGTTGCCCGAACCTCACCTTCGCATTATCCTCACAATCGGGAGGACACATGACAGAGACGCAGCTTTCTTTCAAAGAGATGTGCGCGAAGTTCGACGTGACGCCGCGAACCTTGCGGTATTACGAGTATATTGAACTGCTCAACCCCACGCGCGATGGCCGGTCCCGGTTTTATGGCCCGAGGGAGGTGGCGCGCATGACGCTGATCCTGCGAGGCCGCAAATGGGGGTTCGCGCTCGAACAGATCCGGCAGTGGCTCACGATCTACGAAGAGGACGGCACGCGCACCCAGCTTGAGATGTGGATTGATCTGGCCGATGAACAATTGGCCGCGCTCGCCCAGCAGCGGGATGAACTGCAGGAAGCGATGAAAGAGCTCAAGGGCGTGCGGGATCAATCAGCCGCGACATTAAAGAAGATGAGCGCCTGATCGGACAGGGAGCCGAAATCTTTCAAAGATTTCGGGACGCATTCTTTGAAAGAATGCGTTCATCGCCAGAACTTCAGCCACTCAATCAAATCCAGCA
>JBCCAJ010000277.1:0-4453 GCA_039814845.1 Pseudomonadota bacterium
CGCAATACCCGTGGCAAGGCCCCAGAGGATCTCCCGCCAGTGCCGCAAATTGCGCAGGAAAAAGGGCGACAGCAGCACCGCCGCCAGCGTGAAGCGATAAAAGGCCACCGCGTGCGGCGCCATCCCGTTATCCGTCAATTCCCGGCTGAAGAAGGGGACCAACCCGAACCCGATGGACGAAATCAGCACACCTGCGGCCGCGATGGATACAGGGATGCGCGATGTCCAATGGGGTTGGGCGGATGTCTCTGCCATAATCCGCGCCTATCACAGGACGACCTCGAGGCGTGAGTCTTTCCTCACCCCCGCTACTGACAGCGCGGCGTGGCCTCGCACGTCTGGGTCTGGAAGGTTGTGATCAACTGCTCCGTCTCAGGAATTTCGCCGATCGGGGCATAAGCCGAACACATCAAATCCCCATGTACTTCAAGCTCCGACAGAAAGCTTGTTTCCCATGTGGGATAAAGCGGCAGCATTTGTTCCGCCGAATACAAAAGATGGTCCACGAAAGCCACGTATGCCCCACCCTTTGGCGAGGCAATCAGCGCACAGCCATCCTGTGGTTCCGCAAATTCAGGCTGCGTCGCCGCCAGCGCTAGATGCGCACGATAGGCCTCCCGCGCCGATTGCTCCCGCTGCAACCGATCCGCCTCATCGAGCTGAAATTTTACACCAACAAGGGCGGCCACCGCGACCAGTGCGGTGACGCTCGCCGCAAGCGCCTCTAAAACTTCCGCATTGCGTCTCAACCACGACATCACGCATCACTCGCCCGTGCGTCTCAAACAGCCTTCTTCAGGCTCTCATCCAGGTAAATTTCCCGCATACGCTTTGCCACAGTCCCGGGCGTTCCATCGCCCAACGCGACACCGTCAATCTCCACCACCGGCATCACAAACGCACTGGCTGATGTGATGAACGCCTCATCGGCGTCCTTGGCTTCCTCAATGGTGAAGGACCGTTCCACGACCTCCATCTGCGCCTCTTCTGCAAAGCGCAGGACAGCCGCGCGCGTGATCCCGTGCAGGATGTCGTTGGACAATTCCCGCGTGATGATCTTGCCGTCTTTGACGATATAGGCGTTGTTTGATGTGCCCTCGGTCACATACCCATCCTGGATCATCCAGGCATCATCGCAGCCCGCCTTCTTGGCCATCATCTTGCCCATCGACGGGTAAAGCAGCTGCACCGTCTTGATATCCCGCCGCCCCCAGCGGATGTCGTCGATCGAAATGACCTTCATCCCCTTTTGCGACGCCGGGCTGTTGGCGAGGCCAGGCTTGGCTTGTGTGAACAGAACCAGCGTCGGCTTCACCTCATCGGGGTCGGGATACATGAAATCCCGATCCGCCGCGCCGCGCGACACCTGCAGATATACCAACCCGTCTTCAATCTCATTGATCCGCACTAATTCACGATGAATATCCAGCAGATCGTCAAACTCTTCCGGCTTCTGCATGTCCAACTCATTCAAGGACCGCAGCAGGCGCACCTTGTGGCCTTCAAAATCAATTAGCTTACCACCGAGGACAGAGGTCACCTCATAAACGCCATCGGCCATCAAAAAGGACCGATCAAAGATCGAAACCTTGGCCTCATCTTCATTCAGGTATTCGCCGTTCAGATACACAGTGCGCATGTTTGTCATCCCCATAGCTCTGCCGCGGGCGGATGCACCCCGGCGTCATCGAATTGAAGCGGTGTCTCCCGGTCTTCGCCCAGAAGCAGCGGGCCATCAAGGTCCGTCACTGCCGCACCCTGTGCCACCAGCGTGGCCGGTGCCATAGCAAGGCTCGACCCGATCATACAACCCACCATCACGTCATAGCCTTCCGCGCGCGCCGCATCGCGCAAGGCCAGCGCTTCGGTCAGGCCGCCGGTCTTATCCAGCTTGATGTTCACCACGTCATACTTGCCCTTCAGCTTGGGCAGGCTCGCGCGATCATGACAGCTTTCATCGGCACAAACGGGCAGGGGGCGTTCCATGCCGAGCAGCGCGTCATCCTCACCGGCAGGCACAGGCTGTTCCACCAGCGCCACGCCCAACCGCACCAGATGCGGCGCCAGATCGGCATAAATCTCCGCGCTCCAGCCTTCATTGGCATCCACGATAATCCGCGCCCTTGGCGCACCCGCCCGAACGGCCTCCAGCCTCGGCATGTCATCTGCGGTACCCAGTTTGATCTTGAGCAGCGGCCGATGCGCATGTTTTGCGGCTTCCGCCTGCATGTTCTCAGGCGTGTCCAGCGACAGGGTGTAAGCGGTAATCTCGGGCCCGGGCTTGGCCAACCCGGCCAATTCCCAAACCCGCTTGCCGGCCTGCTTGGCCTCCAGATCCCACAGCGCGCAATCGACAGCATTGCGTGCAGCACCGGGTTCCAACAGATCATAGAGCGCTTCACGCGTCACATCGCCGGGCAGTCCCTCAACCTGCGCCGCCACAGACTCCAGCGTCTCGCCGTACCGCGCATAAGGCACACATTCGCCCCACCCGGTCACACCCCCATCACTCACGCGCACGGTCAGCACTTTGGCTTCCGTCCGCGACCCCCGCGAAATGGTAAAAACCTGCGCCAGCTTGAACGTATCTGGTGTCACGGAAATCTGCACAGTTCAGCCTTTCTTTTTGCCAAAAATATCCCCGCCGGAGGCAAGAAAGTCAGATCGCCGCCAGAGCGTCCACCAACTTACCGGACCCAAAGCGATAAGGGTCGGTCGTCGGCAGACCCATCTCCGCCTCAACCTCGGCCAGATAGGCCTTGGCGTCCTCTTCCGACATGTGCTGCGTGTTCACCGAAATGCCCACCACCTCACACGCCGGGTTGCCCACCCGTGCCAGCGGCAGCGCGGTATCGCGCAACTGTGCGAGGCTCGGCTGCGTGTATTCCGGCAGCCCGCGCATATGTTCGCGGGTCGGCTCATGGCACAGGATCAGCGCATCGGGCTGCCCCCCATGCACCAACGCCATGGTCACGCCCGAATAGGACACATGGAAAAGCGACCCCTGCCCCTCAATCAAATCCCAATGATCGGCGTCATTGTGGGGCGTCAGATATTCCACCGATCCGGCCATGAAATCGGCGATCACAGCGTCCAGCGGTACGCCGGAACCCGTCACCAGAATGCCAGTCTGACCCGTGGCGCGGAAGGTGGCCTTCATGCCCCGTTCGCGCATCTCGGATTCCATCGCCATCGCGGTGTACATCTTGCCCACGGAGCAATCCGTCCCTACGGCCAGACACCGCTTGCCTGAGCGCTTCTTGCCGTTGGCAATGGGGTACCCCACGGATGGCACGCGCACATCGTGCAACGTGCAGCCATTGGTCTGCGCGGCGGCAACCAAATCGCCTTCATCCCGCAGCAGGTTGTGCAGCCCGCTCGCCAGATCGTAGCCCATGTTCAGCGCCTCGATCAGTACCTCTTTCCAAGCCTGCGAAATCACGCCGCCCCGGTTCGCCACACCGATCACAAGCGTCTTCGCACCTGCCTCCTTGGCCTCGGCCAACGTCATATCCTTGATGCCCAGATCGGCCCCACACCCCGGCAAACGGATCTGCCCAAGCGCATGCTCAGGCCGCCAATCACGAATGCCAATGGCGACCTTCGCGGCCAACATATCCGGCGCATCGCCGAGGAACAGCAGATAAGGGGTCTCGATCATGGCGCATCTCCATTGCGACAGGTGGAATCATATCCCGCCCGTGATATCGGATTCGCGCGCCAATTAATCTTGAATTTACGCCATCCATGCCCGTCTGCGCGACATGTTCTCCCGGCTTAATGTCGATCTGTCGAAGATTCTTCGACAGACCTGTCCGCCTCCGCCAAATCCTCATCCAACATCACCTCAGCCTGCAACATGCCGGGCTGGGCCACACCCAGAATACCCATCGCCTGAAACTCTCCTGTTTCCTCTGGGGCTTCCGACCGCACTCGCCGCGTGATTGCAATCATCGCGACGGTCAGCCCAACCAAAATCAGCATGATCTGCAAGCCTCGCCCATCGGCCAGACGGACCAGGTTAGGCGCAATCAACATACCGAAGAACTGCCCCAGCTGCAGCAAGAAAGCCATGGTCCCCGACGCCGGAATGATCTGCGCTGGGCTCAGCTGATCATTGGCGTGGGCGGCCAGGATGGAATACACCGGCAAGGTGACAGCCGCGATCACCGCATAGCCTACAAAGATGCGCGACGGATCTGTATCAATCGCCATCCAAAGTGCGGCCAGCACGGACACGAGCGACAGCCCAATCACCACATACCGCCGGTCAATCCGGTCAGACAGCCATCCGATCGGGTATTGCGAAATCGCCGCCGCCAGCATCGCCACTACCAGCGCAAAAGACGCCTGACTTTCACTATACCCGGCATTGAGCGCAATCAGCGGCAGGCTGATAAACCACCCCACAACGCCTGACCCCATGATCACAATCCCCAGCACCGCCATGGGC
>JBCCAJ010000231.1:0-5056 GCA_039814845.1 Pseudomonadota bacterium
CCATCTCTGAAGCTATTCCTGTCCATGTGATTGAAATGGGCGGGCTTGAGGCGTTTGAGGTGGTTCAATCCCCGCGCATGCAAGCAAATGCTGCAACGGAATGTCTGCCCCGCGATTTGATCAAAATGACCGCCTTTGACAAGGGTCCAGAGGATTTGGAGGCGGCGGCCCCGGACGAAAGCGTGCCTATGATCTGCACGGTGTGTCGGGCAGCCGTACAGGCCCCTAGGTTGATCAATTCTCGTTGGGACAATGGAAGGCCCAAGCAGACACGGGTGTGCAAGGGCGTATGGGCGCAGCTTGAGAAGTTGTCGAAGGGTTTGAAGCTGTGATGGATCGTCGGCGCACAGCCTTCAACGGCCGGGTCGCAGCAGCGCATTTGGAAGGCCAGGTCGATGCGGAGCGTTTCGTGGATGGTAAGCCGCAGACCATCGCCGTGACCATTGCGGATATGCTGGACAAACCCGAGGGCCGCCGTGACAGGCAACTTGTGCGAGGAGAGACGTTCGTTGCTTTGGATGTGGTCGATGGCTGGGTCTATGGCTATGCTGAGCGCGATGGGTATGCAGGGTGGATTGATGGGTCGGATTTTGTCCACGCAACGTCTGATCTTTTGACGCATAAAGTCAGCGCAGCGCAAACCTATGGAAAATCAAGCCCTGGCCTGAAAGAGATGGGGCGCGTTACGCCCCTGTCCTTTGGGGTTCGGTTGGCTGTTATGGAGGATGCGGAAGGTTGGGCGCGGGTCTCGTGGACTCGCGGGGCGATCCCGCAGGATTTGTATGTTCCCAGTGGCCATCTTGCAGCGGTAGACTATACAGAGAACGACCCGATTGACGTGGCCGAACGCTTGCTTGGAACACCCTATCTCTGGGGCGGGAATTCCAGCTTTGGCACGGATTGTTCAGGCCTTGTGCAGATGGCGTGTCTAGCTTGCGGTATTCCCTGTCCTGGGGACGCCGATATGCAGGAAAAGGAGCTTGGCGTGCCATTGCCAGAAGACGTGGCATTGCAGCGCGGCGACCTTCTTTTTTGGAAAGGCCATGTTGCCTGGCTGGCTGATGCCGATACCCTTATCCATGCCAATGCCTATCACATGGCCACGGCCTATGAACCGCTAGATGCTGCCCTCACCCGCATCGAAGCACAGGGCGACGGCCCCGTCACAACCCGCAAACGATTGGAGTAATTGTCTTGAGCGATGCCTTCTTCCACCCCGTCTCTGGCTTTGAACTGCCGCGGTTTGCGGGCGTGCCAACCTTCATGCGCCTGCCCCATGTACCCCTTGATCATGACCGGTTCAGCGATGTGCAAATCGGCCTCATTGGCGTGCCATGGGACAGTGGTACGACCAATCGCCCCGGCCCGCGCCATGGGCCGCGACAGTTGCGCGACGCCTCCACCATGATGCGCGCGCAACATGCCGTATCAGGCATGCGGCCCTTTGAGGCGGCGCGCTGTGCTGATCTGGGCGATGTGGGGCCAAACCCCGCCGACATCGAAGACAGCATGGCCCGGATTACCACGTTTTATGACCAAGTGGTGGAGGCCGGGATCATGCCGCTGACGGCAGGCGGTGATCACCTTACCTCGCTTCCTGTGTTGCGGTCGGTGGCCAAGAAGGCCCCGGTGGGTATGATCCATTTCGACAGTCACACGGACCTGTTCCATTCCTATTTCGGCGGCATGATGTACACGCATGGCACCCCCTTTCGCCGCGCGGTGGAGGAGGGGCTTTTGGACCCCAAACGCGTGGTGCAGATCGGCCTGCGCGGCACGATGTATGACACCGAAGATCGTGATTTTGCCGCCGCTGAGGGGATCCGGTTGATCCTGATCGAGGAGTTTTTCGCCCGCGGCGTTGAAGATGTGATGGCCGAGGCGCGCGAGATCGCGGGCGAAGGTGACACCTATATCAGCTACGACATTGATTTCGTCGATCCGACCTTTGCCCCCGGCACCGGCACGCCCGAGGTCGGCGGGCCCAATTCGTTCCAGGCGCTGCAAGTCGTACGGGAACTCAAGGGCGTGAATATCGTCGGCGCAGATATGGTCGAAGTCTCGCCGCCCTTTGACGAAAGCGGTGGCACGGCCTTCCTGGGCGTGTCGGTCATGTATGAGCTGCTCTGTCAGATGGCCGCTCTGGTGGAGGGCTAGTTCGTGACAATTCCCAATCAGGATCAAGCGGATTTCTGGTCAAAAAAGCCGGGGCAGGTTTGGTCCGAAAATGATGTGGCGATGGATGCGACGCTTGCACCAGTGCTGGATCACTTGCTGGAGGCGGCCGCGCTGCAATCCGGTGAGCGGGTGCTTGATATCGGTTGCGGCACCGGGCTGAGCACGGTGCGGGCAGGCCGCTTGGCCGGGCATGTGACCGGGGTCGACATTGCAGATCAGATGCTGGTAAAGGCGCGCGCGGCGGCCGAGGGGCAAAGCAATGTGGATTTCTTATGTGCCGATGCGCAGGTCCATGCTTTCGGCGATGATGTGTTCGATGCCGTCATTTCCCGCTTTGGCGTAATGTTCTTTGCAGACCCGCCAGCGGCGTTCGCCAATATCGCCCGCGCGGTGAAACCCGGTGGACGCATGGTGTTCATGACCTGGGCCAGCGGCCCGCAGAATCCGTGGTTTGCCGTGCCCCGCGCTGTCGCGACAGATCGATTGGGAGAGATGGAGCCGACCCCGCCCAATGCACCTGGACCGATGGGTTTGGCGGATGAGAACTACACGTTCGATGTGTTTGCCAAAGCCGGTCTGAGCGACGTGACCATCACATCCGTTTCCATGCACCTCACCCCGCCTGGCACGGCCCATTGGATGGGGGAGTTTTCATTGATCCTTGGCCCAGCCTCTCGCATATTTTCTGACCTTGAAGGTACGGAAGAGGACGCCGCCGCCATCGTTGAGGGCGTGTCGGAGCGGTTTAAGGATTGCGAAACGGAGGATGGTTTGCGCATTCCCGCCGTTCTCAACCGGATCCAAGTTCAGTGTTGAAACGAAGTCTTTGAAAGACTTCGACCGCATTCTTTTAAAGAATGCGTGGTCTAAAGAGACACCTCAGGTTTGAATCCCTCAGGAATTCTATCGACGCCGTCAAGCACCAGATCCGCCATGACGTCTGCCACCTTGGGGGCCATGCCAAACCCAATCTTAAACCCGCCATTTGCGATGAAGTCCCCCTCTCGCAGAGGGTGTTCACCCAAAATCGGCGCGCGCGATCTACTGCGCGGGCGAAGCCCGGCCCAGCGTTCGATTACGGGTGCGTTTCGCAAGTCCGGCAGGGCGTGTCGCGCTTTTTCTAACAGGTTGTCCAGCTGATCATCAGTCGTGTCTGGGGCATCGTAATCCCGTTCTGACGTCGACCCGATCGCCGTCGTTCCATCGCCATGGGGAACGATATGCAACCCGTCCACAAACAATTGCGGTCCCGTTCGTGCGTCAAAGTCCAGAAGCGCGGCCTGGCCCTTTACGCCGTTCCCGATGGGCCGGGTAAGCTTGCTCGACATCTCAATCAGCCCCGTTGCACCGGTTGCATGGATCACCCGGCCCATTCCGGTTCCTTCTTTGATTACATTTGCGCCTCCCTTTCTTAGGGCCGCGCTCAACGCCTGACACGCCTGCCTTGGATGCAGCCGGGCCGAAAGGGTATCGACCACATACCATCCTGTCGGCGAAGGCGGCGCAACGGGGCCAGGGGGCGTTTGAGTGACCGTCCACGCGGCGCGGCCTTGCCAAAGCTTTTGCGCGCCCTGTTCCCGATCTTGCGCAAGTTCGACCGCGCGGGCGTCCAGCAAAGGTTGCACTCGGCCTGTGCGCCCATAGCCGGACGTCTTGCCCGAAATGCGTTCAACTTCTGCCCAGAATGCCTCCGCCATCAGTAGGCTTTCAAGCTGAAACGCCTTCTTGTCATTCCAATTCTCCGGCACATGCGGGGCCAATGCGCCGACGATCCCACCCGACGCCCCTGCGCCCGGCCCACCCGGATCAATCACTTGCACCTTTGCGCCGCGCTGCTGGCAGACAAACGCAATCGAAAGGCCGAAAACCCCAGCCCCCAAGATCGTGATATCTGCGCTTGCCATTCCACCTGCCTCCTTGCAGTGTCGCGCGTGCCTATCGTAAGGCGCGATCCACGTCGAGATCATCAAGGTGGTTCATGACACACAATCCACCAGACCATGATGGGCTGACAGAGCTTGAATGGCGCAACGGCCTTGTGCCCGCGTCTCGGCGGTTCGACGATCCGTATTACAGTCTTGAGAACGGGCTGGAGGAGACGCGGCACGTGTTTCTTGCGGGCAATGACCTGCCCACGCGTTTCCGCGACGGTTTTCACATAGCGGAGCTTGGATTTGGAACGGGGCTCAATCTGCTGGCCGCCTTGTCGCTTTGGCGGGAAACGGGGCAGAGCGGGCGGCTGCATTTCACCAGTTTTGAGGCTTTTCCCTTAACACCCGAAGACATGACCCGCGCGCAAATGGCGTTTCCGGAGTTGCGTGATTTGGCACGGGTGCTGGCCCAAGACTGGGCGTGCTTGCCCGCCATTGATTTGCCCGATCTCAGCTTTCGCATGGTTGTGGGTGACGCCCGAGAGACGCTGCCCAAATGGGAGGGGCGTGCGGATGCGTGGTTCCTTGATGGGTTTTCGCCAGCCAAGAACCCCGAGCTTTGGGGCGACGCGCTTATGGCGCAGGTCTTTGCCAAAACGGCGCCACCGGGCACCGCCGCAACCTATAGCGCCGCGGGCGATGTGCGGCGCGGGCTGCAAGCCGCGGGCTTTGAGGTCGAACGCGCGCCGGGCTTTGGCCGCAAACGCCATATGACCCGCGCTTGGAAGGTGCCTTGATGGCGCAGCAAAACACCCGTGCGGGCGTTCTGTTGATGATCTTCACGACATTCGTCTTTGCCATGCAAGACGGAATCTCAAGCCATCTGGCACGCGAATACAATGTGTTTATGGTGGTGATGATCCGGTTTTGGTTTTTCGCAGTGTTTGTCATCATGCTGGCCGGCCGGAGGAGCGGCGGGGTGCGCAAGGCGGCGGCGACGTCCATTC
>JBCCAJ010000283.1:0-4368 GCA_039814845.1 Pseudomonadota bacterium
CTGCCGAGGAAGAACCGGGCGAGGATCAAAGCCCCGAAGCGCCTGACCGCCCACACTGATTTTTTGTTTGCAGCCACTGGACACCCCCCGGCGCGGACACTAGAACACACCGACCCGAGCGAGGCTCAGCCCGCTCACCCGTGCCCGGGTAGCTCAGGGGTAGAGCAGTGGATTGAAAATCCTCGTGTCGGTGGTTCGATTCCGCCCCCGGGCACCACTTCAACATCCGAAAACAAGCAACTACATACGATAAGGCCCATAAAAACAGGGCTTTCATGCGTCCGGTTGTCCGATGGGGTTTCCTAGCGTCCAGCCAAATGCCCCCACTTTGGGGGCATATTTGGGGGCATGGTCAAATTGCTTGATTTTAGGATGCCCCCAATGGCCTTGAACGACGTGAAACTTCGGAACCTCAAATCCAGGGGAAAAACCTACAAGGTCAGCGACTCTGGCGGCCTGTACGTTGAGGTGACGCAGTCCGGTTCCCGGCTCTGGCGGTTGAAATATAGATTTGAGGGGCGTGAAAAGCGTTTGTCTTTCGGCGCCTATCCCGCCGTTTCCCTAGCTGATGCTAGAGATGCCCGCGAAAGCGCGAAGGCCATGCTGGCCAAAGGCATCGACCCGGGCCCGGCAAAGCAGGCTGAGAAACAAGCGCGCCGGGCGATATCGGAACACACCTTTGAAAAAATGGCCGATGCTTTCCTGGACAAGGGGCGGCAAGAAGGACGTGCCCAAGCAACTCAAACGAAAAACGCTTGGCTTCTGGATATGGCCAAAGCGGATTTCGGAAAGAAAGCCATCACGGACATCAAGCCCCCGATGATCTTGGATTGTCTTCGAAAGGTAGAGGCGAAGGGAAATTACGAAACGGCTCAAAGGCTACGCGCCAAGATCAGCGCCGTGTTCCGGTTCGCGGTAGCCAGTGGGGTGGCTGAATTCGATCCTGCAGCCCCCCTGCGCGATGCCTTGATCCGACCTAAACCGAAATCTCGCGCAGCCATCACAGAAAAACCTGCGCTGGGCGCATTGCTGCGTGCGATCGATGGTTTTGAGGGACAAGTGACAACGCGCATTGCGTTGCAGTTGCAGGCGTTGCTTGCTCAACGTCCCGGCGAACTGCGCCACGCTGAATGGATCGAAATTGATTTTACCAAAGCGGTTTGGACGATCCCGGCGGATCGCATGAAGATGCGCCGACCGCATAACGTTCCTTTGCCAAAACAAGCACTGGCGTTGCTAGATGATCTGCGCAGGATAAACGGCAACGGACGTTTTCTGTTCCCAAGCCTGCGGTCGTTCCACCGGCCCATGAGCGAAAACACAATGAACGCCGCCTTACGTCGGTTGGGATATTCAGGCGAGGAAATGACCGCTCACGGCTTTCGTGCGACGTTCTCTACATTGGCAAACGAAAGCAACCTTTGGCACCCGGATTCAATTGAGCGTGCACTAGCGCATGTTGAAAGCAATACGGTCAGACGGGCTTATGATCGCGGCGAACATTGGCAGGAACGCACTAGGTTAGCAGTATGGCGTGCATAACACCGGCGCGCACGATCGCTTCCGATCTCTTCGATTGGATAAAACAACCCTGTCAGAAATCGCGTAAAGCTGGAAAGCTCCTGCGTTGTGACCGGTGGTATCTCCAATTCTGAACGACTTCGGATTGTGATCTAGGAAGAGTTGAATCTGGAGTAGTTTTTCTATGTGTAAGCTACCGATATTACGACCTTTGCCCTCGTCTGGGCGATGTCGAGGGGCATAAAAGACTGGTGTTGCTCCAAGCTGCTCGAGCTTGGCGCGCTCGAAAGGAAAGTCGGTCTAGCAGGTCTCATGCCCTTTATGACCAATCCGTAGCACCTTGCGCCGTGAGAAAGGCCCCTCGCCAAGCCCTCGCAAATGCAAGACTATAAGATCGATGCTGCGATTGTGCTCGATAAGGTCTTATTCCGTGACTTGGCCATCATCGCCATCCGCCTTGGGCGGGACGGCGTGAAAGTGATGCAGGCTTGGGCCAGCATTGATCCTCCCACTAAAGTAGGGGAGGATCAATTCGTGCTTCCGTAGATGGTTGACCTCAGGGCGGACGAGGATCACTCAGAAGAACAGGTTCAGTCCGGTGATCGACACGACAAGGAAGAGAACCGTCATGATCCCACCAGATTTCACGAAATCAATCACGCGGTAGCCTGCCGGTCCCATGATGAGGGCGTTGACCTGATGCGTTGGGATGAGGAAGGAATTGGAGGTTGAGATGGCAACTGTCAGCGCAAATATGGCGGGGTCCCCGCCTGCCGCAATTGCAATGGAAACGGCCAGTGGCACCAGCAAAACCGTCGCGCCCACATTGGACATAACAAGGGTGAAGGCGGTCGCCAGCACGGCGAGGCCTGCCTGAAGCGCCCAAATCGGCCATCCGTCCAGCAAGGTCAGGATTTGCCCCGCAATCCACGCGGCCGTGCTCGTATTCTGCACGGCCTGACCCAGCGGGATGAGGGACGCCAATAGGAAGACCGTGCTCCAACTCACGGCCTGATAGGCCTCATCAATAGACAAGACGCGGCTGAGGATCATGCCCATGGCCCCCGCCAGCAAGCACAGCGACAGGCGCACATCTGTGAACAGGATCAAACACAGCGCCAAAGCAAAGAACGTCACGGCCCAGCCGACCTTGTGCGGGCGCAACTCTTCTTGCGGGAAGTCGGACGTGACGACCACAAAATCATTGTCGGACAGCACCTGCGTCAGCCGATCCCATTGCACATGCACCACGGCGGTGTCGCCTGCCTGAAACGGCACTTGCCCGATATGGGTGGCCTCATGATCTTCGGTTTCCACGTGGCTCATGGTGTTTTCGCCGCGATGAATGGCCAGAAGCGACAAACCATGGGTTTGCCGGAGGCGCAGGTCGATGGGGGTCTGACCGATGACGCTTGACCCGGGCGGGATCACAACCTCTGCCACGCCCGATTGCGTGGGCGCGAAATCATCCGCGAAGACATCAAGCTGGGGCATGATCTCAAGACCGTAGGGATCGGCGAATTCTTCACTGACCACGCGGCGCAGACCAAGAACCGCCAGCCGCGCGGGCGCCTCAATCACAGTATCGGCCATGGGTGCGATCACCTTGTGCCCGCGATAGGACGTGCCCAGGATATACATGTGATGCGCGACCATAAGGTCAGACAATGTCTGCCCGATGATGATGGAGCCTTCAGGGATGCTGACCTCAAACATATCGGCGCGCAGACCGTATGTATTTTCAATATAGGTCTGCATCGACCGGGCAGACCCGGCATCGGCGCCCCTGTCCCGTTTCGATGGCAGCACCCAACGGCCGAACAAAACGAAATAAAGAACACCTGTCGCCACCAGCATCAAACCAATCGGTGTCACCGAAAACAGCCCGAACTGTTCCATCTGGCTGTCCGCTGGCAGACCTTCGTTTGACGACACGATCAGGTCATTCAACAAAATGAGCGGGGACGAGCCCACCATCGTCACCGTCCCACCAAGGATCGCGCAGAACCCCATGGGCATAAGCAGTCGGCTCATCGGGATATCGGTGCGGGCAGAGATGCGGCTGATCACAGGCAGGAAGAGCGCCGCCGCGCCGACATTTTGCATGAAAGAACTGATGGTCCCCACGACACTGGACACAATAGGAATGATGCGTGTTTCAGTCGTTCCGCCGCGTTTCAGTATCAGGGCCGCCACCTTTGACATGAGCCCCGTTTTATCAAGCCCTGCCCCGATGATCATGACCGCGATAATGGAAATGACCGCGTTGGACGAAAAGCCGGTGAAGAGGTTCGACACATCCGCCAGGTTGCCAAGGCCGGGCAAATAGCTGAGCCCGCCAAGAAGCAACATCACGAGGATGGCGGCAACATCTATCCGAACAATCTCAGAAACGAAAAGAAATACCGTAAACGCCAGCAGTCCAAGGACAACCATCATTTCTTGTGTCAGAATTACTGTGTCCAAGCCTACCTCCCCGGGCAACCTACGACAGTCGCTTTGGTTGGACAAATGTAAGTCGCGTCCCTTGGCATATCGGCGAGGTGTTGTAGCGCTTTTGCATAGGTGACGTGTCGAACAACAACTGCAATTCCTAGGTGCGGGTCAGATGGGCTTGAAACCGGTGGTGTTTTGGGCCTGTCGCGTTGAAGCGCGCTCCACCAGCTGGGTGTCGAGGCAGATCGAACAGGGGCGGATGTCGTCCTCCACCCACTGCGCCAGGCATTCTGCGGCGCGTCTGCCCATTTGCCGCGCGGGAAGATTCACAGTTGTCAGCGGTGGGTGGGTAAACTCGGACGCGGGTAAGTTGTGTATGGACACGATGGATACGTCACCCGGCACGGACAG
>JBCCAJ010000057.1:0-10180 GCA_039814845.1 Pseudomonadota bacterium
GCCCGACCCGCTGGAGACAATCGCGCCCAGCGGCATCTTGGCCATGTGGTCGGAAATGTCCGTGCGCAGATCGTGTTCCAGCAGGTAGGCCGCAAAGTGCGACACCATAAAGGCAATCGACCGGAACACCACCGTCAGCACCGTCAACCCGATGGATATCATGACAAGCGACATCACATCCCATGACGCGCCAAACACCGTGACGGGCGCATCAGTGACCACAGCATGCACCACCAGCGCCAATGAGGCCACCGCGAAAAGCGAGGCCGTAGTGCCCAGCGAGGCGGTCGCCATGCCGATGACAATCCGACCCATCACAGGGCGCATCAGCGTCCATACGCCGGGCTTTTTATCTGCCGTTTTGAACATTGGGTCTCTCCCGCAGGGTTAAAGGGTCAGTGGACATGGCCGTGGCCTCCGAGGTGGCTGTAGCCTGTCCAGATGATGGCGATGCCGACGCAGGCGATCAGCACGGCTGAAATCCACGGCGCGGCTTTGAAAACGCGATCAAAGCGGGAAGATCGCCCGCTGATGGCCTTGAGCCCAATGGCCGTGACGACGCCAATGCCAATCAGCGTCAGTGCCAGACCGATGGAAAACGCGCTGACCAGCGTGACGCCCAACGTGACCTTGCCCAGATGCAGGCACAGGATGAAGACGGTGATCGCCGCTGGGCAAGGGATCAGCCCACCCGACAGACCAAAGAGCACCGTTTGCCATGTGCCAATCTGGCCCGCACCGACACGGGCCTCAATTTCCACGGCATGGGCGCGAGCATGGGCATCAAGGCCTTCACCATGGTGATGGTCATGCCCGTGATCTTGGTCGTGGTGATGATGATGCGGTTCCGGCTTGGCGACCCCCGCCCGCAACATCCAGACCGCAATACCCAGAACCAGCACGCCTGAGATCATGATGAACCACGGCTCCAACCGCTCGCCGATTAATTCATTGCCATAGGTCAGCGCGATCATGGCCAGCACCCAGACGATGATCGAATGGCTGAACGCCGCAGACGCCCCCAGCAGCACCGCCTGACTGACTGAGCCTTTGATGGCGACGATATAGGCGGCCATCATGGTCTTGGAATGGCCCGGCTCCAACCCGTGCAGCGCGCCCAGCACCAGCGCAAAGGCGAAAAGGAGCAATGGATTGACGCTTCCGGCCTCGATCATCTCCGTGAGGTTCATGTGCTGTGCTCCCGTTCGGTAAACATGGCGATTGTCATCCCGTGGCCTTGGATGTGAGGGGTGATTTGCCCGGACGCGCCAAGACCATCCACAAGATCCCCAGCGGGATGAGCGCGGCCGGGATGGATGCGAAATAGGCAGGCATAAAGCCATACCCGTCGATCACTAAGCCAATGATCGGATCTGCAAACATCCCTGCAAAGGAGTAGACAGCGACCTGTGCAGAGAAGTCAAAACCAGCGACCCCGTCGCGTGATTTCTCCATCGCGCCGGTGCAAATCACGATATCGGCGATGGGGATCACGGCCCAGGTTAGCACGATGGCATAACGGATGGCATCCGGGAAGCTGGCTGCGATATAGGTCACCGCGATCAGCACGGGGATATTCAGCAGCGCCACCAGATAAAGCGCGGTCGAGCGTGACAAATGACGCAAAAGTGGCCCGAAAATCACCGTTGATCCGGCCCCCGCCGACATCGCGAACAGGCCGAACCACACGGCGATTTCTTCGGTGCTCATGCCTTGGTCGACCATCATCAGGCGCATGGGCAACATGACCATCATCAGCGGCAAGCGAATGGTCGCGACAAATCCCAACCACGGGCCGATGCCGGGCTGGGTGAAAAACCCAAATGCGGTCTTGAGAGTGACCGGCAGGGCATCTGCTTTGCGCTCAGGCTCGGCAATGAACTTGAGCGCCACAAGCGGCATCATGAAGATCGCCCCCTGCAAGAGGATCGCGACCGTCCATCCGATTTGGCTGTAGAGGTACAGAAAGCCAAACCCCCCGATGATCGCCCCGATGAAGGCCCCGAAATTCTGCAACGTGGCGCCCATGGATCGCTCCTCGGGGCGCAAAATAGAGATAACGAGCGCATCGACGGCCACATCCTGCGTGCTGACGGACAGTGTGGCCAAGACATAAGCGACAAACAGCACCATCACGTCGCCTGACGGGTTCGCAGCCGCCAAGGCGCCCAAGCTTACCAGATGCAACGCTGACAGGATCCAGATCCAAGATTTGTAGCGGTCCCGCCCGAGCTTGTACTTGTCGATGAGCGGGGCCCAGAGGAATTTGAACAGATACGGCAACAGCCCCAGCTGCACGAGGCCAATGGTGGTGGCGGAATGCCCCTCCATCCGCAGGATGATGGGCACAGCCATAAAGGCAAACATCAGCGGGATGAACTGCGCTGTGTAAAGCGCCCCAATGATGCCAAGTATGCGCCATCTCATGGCGGTGTCCCCTCAGTTGATGTTGGGCCCCCAATCCCGAAGAACCGGAGGCCAATCACGCATCAGAACCGTGCGGTCAGATTCACAAGGACTTCGCGCGGCCGTCCAACGATGTTGAACCCGCCGGTGTTTTCTACAATGAAGGCTTCATCCGTGACGTTGTTGATGCTGACATCAAGCCGCAAGTCCGTAGTATTGCCCAAATCGAAATCGTAACCCGCCCCGATGTCGAGAACCGTGTAGGACTTCATCTTCGGGTCGGTCAGCGACGACTTCATACTATCGACAAAGCGCAGGTTTGCACCCACGTCCCACCCTGCTGTGGGATGATCATACATGATTCCCAGAGACGCCGTATATTCCGGCGCATTCGGAAGGTCAGATCCCTGGAAAGCCGCCGCAATCGGGCCTGCATTGGTGATTTCCGTGTCCAGCCAGCCGACGCTTGCGTTCACGCCAAGGCCGTTGTCACCTTGGTAATCCGCTGTCAGTTCGATGCCCTGGCCAATGGCCTCGGGAATATTGCCCGTCAGCGCGAAACCGGTGAAGGCAAAAGCACTTGCCGTCGGCGACGCACCGGGCACCTGCGCATCATCATAGATGTAGTAGAAGTAGGATGCGCTCAGGTTCAAACGGTCATCCAGCAACGCTTTTTTCACGTAGATTTCGTGGTTCTGGATTTCTTCCTTGGTGAAGGTGGCCACCGCCAAAGGCGCGGCAACCGGGGCCAGAAAGCCGGAGACGAGATCAACCTCAACACCGCCCGGGCGGAACGCTGTGCTGTAGGTATAGCCAAACTCAAGCGTGTCGTTTGGTTCGTAGCGCAGGCCCAGTTTGGGGCTGAAAATCTCTTCGTTGAAGGTGCGGCTGGTCTGAAGTTGGCCATCCGCGAAAACAAGACGCGTGCGGTCGTCAAATTCATAGCGCCCGCCGGTGATCAGGGTCAAACCTTCAACGCCGATCCCGCCCAGATCCCATTCCAGTTCGCCATAGATCGCCGTGTTGGTCGATTCCCCATCCACGTCGATCAAGAAGACGTTGGGCAAGCCAAGGGGGTTGTTGTCCAGCACCTCGGACGCATCGTTGTGGATGATGCCCACCACGCCTTTTGAAATCGGGCCGACATTGGCGAACTGGTAGTAAAGCTCAACCTCGTCTTCCACGTTTTCAAAGTTCAGCGCGCCGAAATCCCGGAACGCGCCCAGCGTCCCGGCAAAGGGGTTCAGCAACAGTGAATCGGCATGGGACGCACGGAAGAAAATTGCGCTGTCTTCCGAGAACTCGTAACTGACGTCGAAAATGTAGCGTTCCTTGCGGGTGATATCGACGCCACCCGCGCCCAGGAAGTTGGTAAGGAACAGCTGGCTCGGCGTGTTTCCGGGCTGAATGCGGGGCGCGAAATGATCCTGCGACGTCTGGTAGTCATAGGTGAATTTCAGTTCCAACCCATCAACAGTAGCCGGGGCATAAAGCACCTTCGTGCGGATGCTTTCGAACTCTTGCTCATTGGGGTTGATGTTGATGACGTTGGGGTCATTCACTCGGACAAGCGTATCACCGGCGCGGCGTTCCCCCGCCACGCGGATCGCCAGTTGATCGGCGATCAGGGGCTGGTTGAACATGAAGGCCACATTCGTGGTGTCACGCAAGCCGCTATAGCCAAGCCGCACCGCCGCTTCGCGTTCAAAAATGGGGTCATTGGTAAAAACCCGGATCGCACCCGAGAAGGCATTTCGACCAGTGGATGTTGGCTGCGGACCGCGCGCCACTTCGACCGATCCAACATCCCAGGCGGAGTTGCCCAGATAGCCAGAACTTTGGGCTGTGGGGTTGGCCACATTGTCCACAAGGATAGGAACACGAGGCACAACGCCAGAGCCAAACACCTGGTTGGTGTTCACACTGCTGGAAATACCCCGGATGGCTGGGATGGTGGCATCTTCATCCGCGATCACATTGGCTTGCCCCTGCACGACCTGAGAGATGGTCTGTGTGCGGGGGTTTTCGATGTCTTCTTCGCCGATCACCGTGATGCTGGGGGCGGCGTCTTCCGCGCTGACGCTCAGTTTTTCACCGCGCAGCACCAGCGTGCCCAGGTCCAATGGCGCGCCATCCTGCGCAAGGGCCAACGTGGAAACAGAGCCCAAGGCCATAGCCAATGAGCTGCGAAGAAGCAGTTTGGTGGTTGTTTTCATGAATACAGTCCCGTCGTTTGACTGTGTTCTGGCCAAAATCAACCGATCCGCTCTACCCAATTTGTGCGGCGAGTTGATGCATTTGTGCGTTTATTGACAAAAATAGTAAGGTATTTGGTAGCAATTGCTTAACCCAAGGTAATGAGACGATTCGCAGGCATGACGATATCCCCACCCGATGTCATTCGCGCAAAACTGGAAGACAGTGGAAAACGCGCGCATTTTCTGCACGTTACCCAAGACGGGCAGGTCATGATTTGTCGCGCCAGCAATTCCGCCTCAGGCGAGGATATCATGCCGCTTCCCCTGCTGTTTTTACACCTTTGTTTGCAGGGCGGTGGCCCAATCCGGATTGAAACGAACCTGCAAACCATTCATGGGGAGGTCGCGCCGGGCTCTATCGGTGTCATCCCTCCTAATTCCATAGGATCGGGGACATGGCCCGAAATGACTGCGATCAGCATTGGCATGTCTTTGGCTTCTGTTCAGGAAAGTTTCGGCGATGATTGGCCAGAAAAGCTAAGGCCTGACATGACATCTCGGATATTTCGCGACCCGTTGGTCGAGTCCACCATGATTGATATCGGCTACGCGCGGGCAGGCACTATTTCGGATGCGGGATTGATCCATGCGGCACATATGATTGCCCATCAGCTGTTGGATCCCGCAGCCGATCAGACGCCTGAGGAGGATGACGTCGCTCCTCTGGGCAAAACTGTGCTTACCCGGATCGATCAGTTGCTGGATGCGGGTCTTGATCGTCATGTGACCGTGGCAGAGATGGCCATGCTAGCCGGTATCAGCCGGTATCATTTCTCTCGTCGTTTCAAGGCGGCGATTGGTCAGTCGCCGCTGCAATATGCGCTCCGAAAAAAACTAGATCACGCCGCCCGTATGCTGGATCGAGATGACCAATCGAACATTTTGGACGTCGCCCAAATGGTTGGTTTCGCGAACCCAGCCCATTTTTCTCGGGCGTTCAAAAAACAATTCGGCCTGACGCCCCGCTCGTGGAGATCTCGCTGACCGACGTCTGATCGAGGTCTGATTGAGGTCGGATCGACGACCCAGTATCCGGCGGAAAGAAGACGCAGCGCAGCGTTCTAATGTCGGACGCGTTTCACCTTTTGCTGTTGCCTCAGGTAAAAGGCAAAACGCTTTAGTGATCTGCGGTACAGGTTGCTTAGGGTCCATCAACATCCAACTCGCCTTTGCTTTGTCGGACGTGACCATAGTAGCAAACGCATCATGACCAGCGGCAAAACCAGGGTTTCAAGCACGCGGTGCGCATCACGTCATCAGCCAAGAAGAGCCGCATTGATCGACGGCGGCAAGGTCAAGTCCACGGTTGAAGAGACCTTCGACAAGATCAACCCCGCTAACTTTAACAAGGCGCACAAACTGCAGGAGAGCGGAGAGTTCAAGTGCAAGCTCGTGTTGGAGGGCTCCTGAGATGCCCATTTGACGTGTGGATCACGTGAACATTGCTACAGATAAGCCCGCGACGTCGCGTTCGAAAAGGCCTCCATTTCGCAAGCGCAGCGAATGGCAGGTAAGCGCATTGCAAACGCAGCATTGGAGTTGGACCTTGAATGTCTGTTTTGGGCCGTCCGTGATCGCCTTTGGTGGTCATACTGATCAAATGCTGCGCCGACACCGAGGTCCGGAAAGAGCCCATACCTATCGAATGCTGCGCTATGTCAAAACAGTTGCGAAGCGCCAAAAGCCGACTTTGGTGCGCTTAGCGGTGATGACGCCGATTGTGGTTCATGGTGGGCAAACCACCTGCAACGCGGTTTTTTCTGTTTTGCTACCACTGCCTCTCGACGGACAGGTTGAAGCGTTCCTGCGTCGTCCCTCCGACCTCGGTGCCTTCGATTGTGGCGTCGACCCGTGTGCGGCCGTCCGAGCTGGTGTACTTCAGACCCAGCTCCAAACCGCCACCACAATTGCTGCGCCCCACACGCCCGCCTTCTTCGCGGCAAATCAGGGACGGCGCAAAGGTCAATGCAGTACTCTGAGCCCCTGCCTGCACGAGCGACCAAATGATCTCAGGCGTAAAGCTGCTTTCCAGCACCCAAACACTGCCGAAATCCGCACTCACCGGGGCCGCAAGGCCAAAGGCGGTGGCGTCAAGCCCGGTCACACCCACTTGCGCATACGCATAATCGACAGCGAGATTCGGACGCAGGTCAACAGCGGTCGACAGTGGCACCTGACCAGCCAATTCTAGCCCTGCATAGTATGATGTGTAATTATAGGTCCCGCTCAGCCCCAGCGTGCCATTGGACATCGACAGATCAGACCAGCTTTGCCCAACACCCAGATACCCCGCCCCGAAGGTGGATTTGCCAAGCCGTTGCATCGCATAGACACCGCCCAGCACTCCAAAAGTGGTAGCGTCACCGTTGAAAGCGCCTTTGATGTCCGATTGACCCACGCGTGCGCCAACGAAGTATCCCATCGTCGCGGTATCTGACAAAGGCCTTTCCCAAACCATGCGGCCTGAAAGCTGACCGGTGGTGGACCCGCCCTCATCACGGGTCACGTCAAACTGACCAAAGACATAGCGCGCATGGCCACTGCCCAGATGGTCAAAGCCGTAGAATTGCCCTTGGGTGACCAAGCCATCGCCTGTGACTTCCGCAAAGCCAGTCACGTCAAAGGGCACATCCCGCGCCGCACTCTCCCCATTGCTGCCATCGATGAAACGGCCCATCGCGCCGTCCATCATCTTCTGGTTTGCGCTGATGTCGTTTTGGAGGTCGCGGCGCACATCAGCCTGAACAGCGTCGATGACTTCGGTTTTGTTGTCTTCAAACTCGGAAACAGGCGAGCCGGCAGAGACCTTATAACTCGCTGCGGCAGCATTCCCATTGCCAGCGTCATCCTGCACCGCACCAGCGGCAATGGTCACATCTACGGTCGCGCCAATGACCGGGTTTGTGATGTCCACAGTGAAGCTGGTTCCGCTGGAGCCTGTCAGGTTTGCGGGTGTGCCATTGGTCACCACGATGTCGCCCAGTGTGAAGCCTGAGACATTCTCGTCAGCATTGATCGTGATAGTAAAATCGCCGGTCTGCGACCCTGTGGGCCCCACCATGGTCAGCGTGGGCGCGGTCACATCAGAGCCAATGGTAAACTGCGCAGCGGCTGTGTTGTCTGCGCCGGCCCCATCCTGCGCCACGCCAGCCGTCACATCCACAGTCACGGTCCCATCGCCCGTGGGGGTCAGCGTCGCGGTGAAGGTGATGTTGTCGCTGGTCATGAAGTTCGTGACAGTCGCCCCTGTGACCACCATCTCAGCTTCCACAAATCCGGTCACCACCTCACTGAAGACAACCGAGATCGGGAACGCCGCCGTCACCGTACCGGAACTGGTCGAAGAGATGGTGACACCCGGCGCCGTGTTATCGACGACGTAGCTCTCGGCCGTGCCCGGGGTCGTGTTGGACAGCGCGTTGCCTCTCAGATCCTGAATATCCTGCCCAGCCTGCAAGCTCAGCGACACCGTCGCGTTGAGCCCGGCAAGATCGCCACCGCTGACAGTAATGTCATAGACGCTGGCCGACACTGGCGTCACCCCGATGGTGGCCCCCGTTGGGCCACCAACCCGGAAATCGCCCAGGTCCACATTCTGCACATCCTCACTGAAAGTGACGCGGAAGGTCAGGCTGTCGGCATCCGTGAACTCTGCCGCAGGGTTTTGCCGCAGGATGGAGGTGACGGAGGGGACGTCAAGATCGACAAAATGCGCGCCATCCCCGGTCTTGGCCACGACATTGCCATTGCCGAGGTTATCCGTGATATCAGTGCCACTTTGCAGGTCGAGGCGCACAGTGCCCGTACTCGTCAAACCTGTGATCGGCACGGTATAGACCCGTGGCCCACCGGTGGGCGGGCCCACGGTGCCGGTTGCTGCGCCCGTTATGGTGGTCACAGTGAAGTCGTCGGCGCTGACATTGGCCACGTCGGTATCAAAGACCACGCTGTAATTTACCGAAGCCGAGTTCGGCGCCGTCCCGACCGGTGAAATCGAAGTCGCAACCGGTGCAGCGTTGTCCAGCGTGTAGGTTTGAACGGAACCGGTCACCGTGCTGTTTGGCAACGCATTGCCAGAAAAATCGCTGATCGTCGGCGAAGCCACAAGGTTTAGGCCAACAGTTCCGGTAAAATTGGCCAGGTCGCCACCCGACACCGACACGTCGTAGATGTTGGCGGTGAACGGCGAGACCGCGATGCTGGCCCCTGTCACGCCCGTGGCGGTGAAATCCGCCTGATCCACATTCTGCACATTCTCACTGAACGTCACGCGAAAGATCAGATTGTCGGCATTGGTGCTTGCCGAAGACGGGGCCCGCCGCTCAATCGAGCTGACCGTGGGGCCCTGTCGATCGACGGTATGCACCGCACCCGTTGAAAAGACTGCCGGGCCCGCATTGCCAAGACTATCAGCGATATCCGTGTTTGCTTTCAGATCAAGACGGACGGTCCCAATGCCGCCGAGACTTGAGACAGACACCAGGTACTGCAAAGCCGAAGAGCCAACAGCAGACACGGAGCTTATGGTTCCCGTGGCGGACCCTGTGGTGGTCAGCGTGAAATCATCTGGGCTGACATTGGCTGCTCCGCCCCCTCCAGTGAAGGTCACAAGAAAGCCAACGCCGCTGTTGCCCGCTGACTGCGGGCCACCGTTGATCGCCGTGGAGAAAATTTCCGGCGGGGCGTTGTCAACAGTGTATCCTTCGTTACTGCTGGTCAGGGCCGTGTTGGTCAGAGCGTTGCCAGCAAGATCGCTGATGCTCGGCGTGGAGACTAGGTTCAACGTAACGACACCATTGAAACCGGCTAAATCGCCCCCGGAAATGGTCACATCATAGGCACTGGCGGTCTCAGCCGTGACGGATATGGTAGCCCCCGTGACACCCGAAACTGCGAAATCCGCCCCATCCACGTTTTGCACATCTTCATCAAACGCAGCGCGGAAAGTCAGGCTGTCGGCATTCGTTCTGCTCATCGGAGGCGAGTTCCGTGCAATCGAGGTTAGTCGTGGCGCAACGGTGTCTACGCTGATGCCAGCGTTAAACGAGCCAGAGATCGCATCATTCGCCATGTTACCTGAATTATCGAACAGTCGACCGCTGGTTTGATCAAAAGAGCTTAGCGTGACAGTTGTTGCGCCTTGATCGCTGCTTTGGACGGTATAGCCAAATGTGATTTTGTTTCCGATTTGGCTTATGGCCTGCGCAACTCGAGCGTTCGAACCGACCAAGACATTCAGCGCAAGTCCACTTTCGCCCGAAACTGTTTCGTCAAATGTGACTTCGAAACGATATTGCGCACCAACACCCAACGGACTTGAAGTTACTGCCGAGACCCCTGTAACGACCGGCCCCGTCGCATCAAAGGTGACACTCACTTGCGTGGCGGCGCTGTTGTCATTGCCCGCCCCGTCCTGTGCCACGCTCGAGGCCACATCGATGGTCACATCGCCATTGCCATCCGGCGTGATGTCGGCGGTGTAGGTGTTGTCATCGGTCGTGCCAAAATTGCTCGCC
>JBCCAJ010000143.1:0-6711 GCA_039814845.1 Pseudomonadota bacterium
CAAGGCTGTCGACAGCTATGATGATGCGGGGCTGGCTACGTTGGTCGCCCATAAGCGGCTTGATGATTTCAAGCGTGCCTTGTCTTTGCGCAACATTCTCAGCATGGACAGCCCCGGCACCTATGCGTGGATCCTGCACCAGAACGCCAAGAACCGCGCTGCCTTGGGTGATATCCCAAGCTTTGACGCGCTATTTGCCCAAAACGCGGTGCCCGATGTGGCAGCGCGGCACGCCGCAGAGTAGGACGCGGAGTAAGTCATGGATCAGAAAGTCGATCAGAAGGGGAAGCTTCCCCATTTCCCCGAAGATGCGCCGTTTTCCGGTGATCAGCAGGCGTGGATTGGCGGGTTTCTGGCCGGGATCAATTCGCAGTTGCTGCAGAAGGGTGACGCCCCGGCAGTGGTCGCCGCGCCGCCACTTGATATCCTCTTTGGCACGCAGACGGGTAATGCCGAAGCGCTGGCCGAAGATGCGGCCGAGCTTGCCCGCACAAAAGGCTATGCGCCCCGCGTGGCGGAGCTGGATGAGATCGAGATGGATCAGCTGGCCGCGATGGAGCGGGTTCTGGTCGTTGTTTCCACCTATGGTGAGGGCGAAATGCCCGACAATGCGGAGCTGTTCTGGGATGCGCTGACGGCCTCGACCGCGCCACGGCTGGAGACCCTGAATTTCGGTGTGCTGGCTTTGGGCGACACCAGCTATGATGAGTTTTGCCAGGCGGGCAAACTGATCGACATGCGGTTGGAACAATTGGGGGCCAAGCGGATGCTCGCGCGCGTCGATTGCGACGTGGATTATGAGGACGTGGCCGAGGCATGGATCGTGGAGGCGATCCCGCAGGCGGAAGGCGGCGGCGCGGCAGTGGTCGTGGATGCGCCCAAGCGGGCGGAGAAATCCAAGTGGACCCGCAAAAATCCCTACGTTTCGACGATGGTGGACAATCACGTTCTGTCTGGCGCGAAATCGGCCAAGGAAATCCGGCACATCGCCTTTGACCTGGGTGATAGCGGCATGACCTATGAGGCGGGTGACGCTTTGGGCGTGATGCCTGTCAATGCGCCCGATCTGGTGGATCTTTGGCTGGCCCGTTTGGGGGCCGATGCCGACACGGTGGTCGCGGGACATGACACACCCCTTGGTCAACTTCTGTCCACCAGTCTTGAGATCATGACCCCCACACGAGAGATGATCCGAGGGCTGGAGCCGTTGGTCAAGGACGAAGAGTTGTCGCACGTGGTGGGCCATGGCGACAAGGAAGCGTTGGAACACTATCTTTGGGGTAAGGACGCGCTGGATCTGCTCAACATCAACCCGTCGCTGGAATTCGACCCCGCGCAGGTGTTGGGATGGCTGAAGCCGCTGCAACACCGTGCCTATTCCATCTCAAGCAGCCCCAACGCCCACCCCGGTGAGGTGCATCTTACCGTCGCCGCCGTGCGCTGGATGTACGAAGGCCGTCCGCATCGCGGCGTGGCCTCCACGTTCCTTGCCGATCACGTGCCGGAAGGCGCAACGGCGGGTATTTTCATGACGCCCAACAAGGCGTTCCGCGTGCCCGAAGACAATGACCGCCCGATGATCATGGTGGGGCCGGGCACGGGTGTTGCCCCGTTTCGCGCGTTTCTGGAAGAACGTCAGGCGCGCGGGGCTGAGGGTATGAACTGGCTCTTCTTTGGCGATCAGCACCGGGAAAGCGACTTCATCTATCAGAATGAGATCCGTGGCTTTAGCGATGATGGCCTTCTGACACGGCTTGATCTGGCATTTTCGCGGGATCAGGCGGAGAAGATTTATGTCCAACACCGCATGGTGGAGAACGGCAAGGATCTTTACGCCGCATTGGAAGAGGGCGGGCATTTCTATGTCTGTGGGGACGCCACGCGCATGGCCAAGGATGTGGATGCAGCCCTTCACAAGGTGGTGGAGACCCATGGCGGGCTGACCGAAGACGGCGCGGTGGAGTATGTGAACGGGCTCAAGCGTGAAAAGCGTTATGTGCGGGATGTGTACTGAGACCTGCGCCGAGCTTTGTCTGGCCCCGGTCTGGCGATCCTGACTTTCGAACAGCAGCGCTTTATCCATCCGTTCCCGGACGCCATTCGAGCGATGTTCTTCAATTGCCATTTCGCCAGGCCCTGGGTGGGGCCAGGCGAAGCGCGGCGACCCCAAGGGGCCTTGACTCCGCGCCAGCGTGTTGAAAACAAAACTGCGCAAAATTTCCCCTTAGAGAAATAAAATAATCGCGCTACCTTCCTATGAGGGAGGACAACACATGTGCGAGATTTTTGCGGGGCAAGACCCAGAACGCTATGATGGCGAAACCCGGCATCTGCGGCTGAATGGGCAAAGCACCAGCATACGGCTGGAAAACGCGTTCTGGGCGATCATTGACGCCATTGCCGCAGGCGAAGGTACGACCACGCCGCAATTTATCTCGACCCTGCATCAAGAGGTTCTTGAACGGCGCGGAGAGCCGCAGAACTTCACATCCCTGCTGCGCTGCGCCTGCCTGCGTTACCTCGAACAGCAGGCGGGAGAGGGGCAACCCCACCTCGCTGCGGAATAGACCCGCGTCGTAAAGGGATACTACCCGGCGCGAAAATCGCGAATCTAAGCTGATCCTAGGGAAACCAAAGACCCCGGGGGACGCTATGGCCAAATCGATCCATTCTATGATCCGCGTGTTTGATGAGGTGCGGTCTGTGGCCTTTTACAAGGCTGCCTTTGGGTTGGACGTGGCCGACCGGCTGGATTTTCCGAATTTCACGCTGGTCTACCTCAGCAACGCCGAATCTGAGTTCGAACTGGAGTTGACGATCAACAAAGGGCAGGAGGAGCCCTATGATCTGGGCAATGGTTATGGCCATTTTGCCGTGTCGGTCGATGATCTGGATGCCGAACACGCAAGGTTTGAGGCGGAAGGTTTGAACCCCCGCAAACTGGTGGAATTCGCCCCGGCGGGGGAGATTGTGGCCCGTTTCTTCTTTGTCCAGGACCCCGACGGCTATGAGATCGAAGTGCTCGAGCGGGGTGGCCGGTTCAAATAATCCAAGAGATCACAGGAATAGCAAACCTTAAGGAGGAGGAATAGCGATGTCCGAACAACAAATCCCGAAGGGGATGACACGGCGCCAATTGCTGTCGCGTGCGACGGCGGCGGGCGCCTCTTTTGTCGTGGGGGCGGGCTTTATGGCCGCGCCCAATGGCGCGTGGGCGATGCAGACTGCCCATCTGACGCCAGAGACCATGGCCAGCTTGGTGCAGATGGCGCGTGATATCTATCCGCACGATCAGGTGGGTGATGAATATTACGCCATCGCGGTCAAAGGGTACGACAGCGAAGACGCTGCCGAAGGGGTTGAGGCCGGAGTGGCCGCGCTCAACGCAATGGCGCAAGGCAAAGGCCATGCCAGCTATCTGGCCATGGGGTGGGAACGGGACCGCGTGGATCTTCTGCGCGCGATGGAGGACAGCCCGTTTTTCCAACAGGTGCGTGGGGGGCTGGTGACCGGCCTTTACAACCAAAAAGCCGTCTGGCCGATCTTTGGCTATGAGGGCGCATCCTATGAGTTCGGCGGTTACATCGACCGCGGCTTTGACGACATCAACTGGCTGTAAGGGGGGAATGGCACCATGACGGCACCTTTTGAACTTTCCGACGACAGCGTGGTTGTCGTGATCGGCACCGGCGCGGGCGGCGGTGTATTGGCAAATGAACTGGCGCAGAAAGGCGTCAGCGTTGTCGCGCTCGAAGCGGGCGGGCGGCATTTGCCCGAGGACTATCTGAATGATGAATGGGCCAGCTTTGGTCAGTTGGCCTGGCTTGATCCGCGCACCACGTCTGGTGATTGGCGGGTGAGCCGTGATTTTGCAGGCTTGCCCGCGTGGATCGTGAAGGCCGTTGGTGGGGCAACGACCCACTGGGCGGGCGCGAGTTTGCGGTTCCAGGAACATGAATGGAAGGCCGCGACAACATACGGCAACGTACAGGGCGCATCGCTTCTGGATTGGCCGATTGACGCGGCAGAAATGGACCCGTGGTACACCAAGGCTGAAGACAAGTTGTTGGTAACCCGCACGGGGGATCGGCCTGGGTTGCCGGGCAACAACAACTACAAGGTCTTTGAGGCGGGTGCCAAGAAGCTGGGTTACGAGCAGGTCAGCACGGGCCGCATGGCGATCCAGTCCACGCCGGATGGCGACTACAACATGTGCCAGCAAATCGGCTTCTGTTTCCAGGGCTGCAAGATGGGTGCGAAATGGTCTTCGGCGTATCGTGATATCCCCGAAGGCGAGGCCACGGGCAATCTGGAAGTGCGCGAAAACGCCCAGGTGGCTTGGATCCTGCACAATGAGGCGGGCAAGGTCACGGGCGTGGAGTACCATGATGCCGATGGCAATCTGCAAATGCAGAAAGCACGCGTGGTCTGCGTGGCGGGCAATTCGTTTGAAAGCCCGCGGATGCTGCTCAATTCGGCCTCGTCGATGTTCCCGGATGGGTTGGCCAACAGCTCTGGCCAGGTGGGGCGCAACTATATGCGGCACATGACGGCCTCTGTCTATGCCACCTTTGACAAGCCGGTGCGCATGTGGCGCGGCACGACGATGGCGGGCATCATTCAGGATGAAAGCCGGCATGATCCGTCGCGCGGTTTCGTGGGCGGTTATGAGATGGAGACCCTATCGCTGGGCCTGCCATTCATGGCCGCGTTCCTTGATCCGGGCGCGTGGGGGCGGGAGTTTACGTCCGCTCTGGATCACTTTGAGAACATGGCGGGGATGTGGATTGTGGGTGAAGACATGCCGCAAGAAACCAACCGCGTCACGCTCAACCATGATGTCAAAGACCAACACGGCATGCCGGTGGTCAATGTGCATTTCGATGATCACCCCAATGACGTCGCCATGCGCAACCACGCCTATGCGCAAGGCACGGCGGTCTATGACGCGGTCGGGGCCTCTCGGACCTTCCCGACACCGCCTTACCCGTCGACGCATAATCTGGGCACCAACCGGATGTCTGAAAAGGCGCAGGACGGGGTGGTCAACAAGTGGGGTCAGACCCATGATGTTGAAAACCTCTTTGTCTCAGATGGGTCAGTCTTCACGACAGGGGCGGCGGAGAACCCGACGCTCACGATCGTGGCGTTGGCGATCCGCCAGGCTGATCACTTGGCCAGTGAGATGTCGAAGGGCAATCTCTGACACTTGGGTTCAATTCCTCACCAACCCAACAAGGGGGCGGCTTTCGGGCCGCCCTTTTCATTTAGCCGGTGAGGGGGCGGCCTTCGCAGGCCCGAAAGGCCGCGACGGGTTCGGCGGCTCCGTCCAGAGGGAAGGTGATTGCGATATCCCCGCTTTGCGCCGTGGCCGTGTGATTGAACTGCAGCCCGTCGAGTACGTTGCCAAAGCCCTTGTCCGTGACGGTGAGGGAGCGGCCGTTGTTGCCGAGCTGATGTTGATCTGTGCCAATCACGCGCCCTTGCGGCCCATCAAAGCTCATGGCGAAGGCGTCGGCGTCGGGCCAAGGTTCTGGCAGGGTGACGGTGATGGAGTAAAGCGGCTGGGTTGGATCGTAGGTGAGTTGCAACTGGAAGGCCGCTGCTTCATGGGTCAACAGGCAAGGCATACCGGCGGTGAAATCCCAGGCATAGGCGGGGGTCGTAAACAAGGCAAAAAAGATCAGACTACGCATGCCGCACAAGGTAGCGCATCATTGATCAGAAGCGAATACGTAGCCAACGGGCGCGAAGTCTTTCAAAGACTTCGACCGCATTCTTTTAAAGAATGCGTGGCCAAGCGCTAGGCCAGGCGCCGCACCGGTTCTCGATTGCAGAACACCACCACTTGATCCCCGTTTTGAACCGCTTGGAATCCCCGGCGGTCCAGTTCTTTCAGGAACTTGTCCATCCCTGCAAATCGTTCGATATCGCGGCGGGATCGCCTGACCACACCGCCCTTTTGAACGGATTTGGTCATGAACAAGTCTGCAATCCAGATATCTGGAGAGAGGGGAGAGGACAAGTTTCGCATGGTCCAAGCATGAACAAATTTTGGTTAAGCGGTCATTAACGCTTCCGCCGTTTCACGTTCCCGCCCCTTTGACCGGGCCGCCCGGCAGTCGACCGGCCAACCGCCGCCTCCGATGCCGCCTCCACCGCTGATTGCCGCGCCATGGGATCATCGGCGACGGCCAGGTCCACGGCCTCAAGGCGTTTGACCTCATCGCGCAGGCGGGCGGCCTCTTCGAATTCGAGGTTCTCGGCGGCCTTGCGCATGTCGGTGCGCAGAACGTCCAGATGGGCCTGCATGTTGGCCCCGGCGGCCACCTTGTCGACCTTGGCGGTGACGCGGTTCATGTCCACATCGCCTTGGTAGAGCCCGGCGAGGATATCCTCGACGTTCTTCTTCACCGTCTCGGGTGTGATGCCGTGTTCTTCGTTATAGGCCATCTGTTTGGCGCGGCGGCGGTTGGTTTCGCCCAACGCACGTTCCATGGATCCGGTCACGCGGTCGGCATACATGATCACGCGGCCATCGGCGTTGCGCGCCGCGCGGCCAATGGTCTGGACCAGCGACGTCTCTGATCGCAGGAAGCCTTCCTTGTCGGCATCCAGAATGGCCACCAGCCCGCATTCGGGGATGTCGAGGCCTTCGCGCAGCAGGTTGATCCCGATCAGCACGTCAAAGGCGCCCAGCCGCAGATCGCG
>JBCCAJ010000324.1:0-4004 GCA_039814845.1 Pseudomonadota bacterium
CATCCGTTTGCGCCGCGCGTTGGAATACGTGCCCGAAAGCCATGAACCCGATTTCACCGTGGTCCGCGCCTACGGCAAGAAGCGTGCGATCGATGCGCGCAGCATCGTCTTTGAAAGGGGTGATCCGGTCGACAGCCTGTACTTCATCGAAACCGGCCGGGTGGAGATTGAGGATTTCGGCGTTCAGATGTCAGATGGTGAAATCTTCGGCGAAATGGCTTTCTTCACCGACAGCGCGACGCGCACGGCGACGGTGCGATGCCTTGAAGATACGGTGGTCTACGAACTCGATAAAACCCGCTTCATGCGGCTGCAATTCGAAGATCCCAGTTTCGGCATGGCGATCATGCGCACCATCACCCGGCGTCTGGCGAAAGGCGCGCATCCCCCTCAGCAACCGGCCTGAAGTTCTGGGTCGTCCGTGCCGCCGATAGGAAACTTTTCCCCTACCCCGTCGGTTTGATAGCAAAATTTGCCGTAAGACACTGCCAACAAACCCTTGCCCATCGCGCCTGACAGGCGTAGCCCTGTCCGTGGGACACCCCTCCCCAACGAGGGGCGCTTATCTGGAAGGGTAGCATTGATGGCTATGAATGAACCGGCAACGCGGCCGGCTAATCCGCGTTTTTCGTCTGGCCCCTGCGCCAAACCTCCCATTTTCACTGTTGAGAAGTTACGCAATGCCGCCTTGGGCCGTTCGCACCGTGCCGCCGTGGGCAAGGCCAAGCTGAAGGCCGCCATTGAGGGCACGCGCGAAATCCTCGGCGTGCCAGCGGAGTACCGCATTGGCATCGTGCCCGCCTCGGATACTGGCGCGGTAGAGATGGCCATGTGGTCGCTTCTCGGCGAACGTAAAGTTGAGATGCTCGCCTGGGAAAGCTTCGGCGCGGGTTGGGTGACAGATGCTGTCAAACAATTGAATTTGGAAGCTGAGGTCAAAACCGCTGACTACGGTCAGATCGTCGATTTGGCCAATGTAGACACTGATAATGATGTGGTCTTCACGTGGAATGGCACGACCTCTGGAGTGCGTGTTCCCAACGGCGACTGGATCAAGGATGACCGTCAGGGCCTGACCATCTGCGATGCCACCTCCGCCGCCTTCGCGCAGGACCTGCCTTGGGACAAACTCGATGTGGTGACGTTTTCTTGGCAGAAAGTGCTAGGTGGGGAGGCCGCCCATGGCATGCTCATCCTGTCGCCCCGTGCGGTCGAACGGCTCGAAAGCTACACGCCACCATGGCCCCTGCCGAAGATCTTTCGCCTCACCAAAGGCGGTAAATTGATCGAAGGCATCTTTGAAGGGGCCACGATCAACACCCCCTCCATGCTTGCGGTCGAAGACTACCTGTTCGCCCTAGACTGGGCACGCTCCGTGGGTGGCCTCAAGGGTCTTATAGCCCGCGCAGATGCCAATGCGCAGGTCGTGGTGGATTTCGTAGCCGCCCATGATTGGATTGATCATTTGGCTTTGGATTCTGCCACACGGTCCAACACCTCCGTCTGCGTGAAATTCACCGATGCGCGCATCACTGACGGCGCAAGTTTCGCCAAGGCCGTGGCCAAACGCCTTGAAGCCGAAGAGGTCGCCTTCGACATCGGCGCCTATCGCGACGCCCCTCCGGGTTTGCGCATCTGGTGCGGCGGCACGGTGGAGGCATCCGACCTCTCCGCGCTGATGCCGTGGCTCGAATGGGCTTTTGAGTGCGAAATCACCGCCCTCACGGAAACCGCGTAAAAATACCGACGCGATACCGACGTAATACCGACGTAAAACATATATCAGAATTGGAGCCCCAAATGGCCCCCTCCCAGAAGACTCCTAAAGTCCTCGTATCCGACAAGCTCTCGGAAACCGCCGTCCAAATCTTCCGCGACCGCGGCATTGATGTGGATTTCATGCCCGAGCTGGGCAAAGACAAAGACAAACTGGCCGAGGTGATCAACCAATATGACGGCCTCGCCATCCGGTCTGCGACCAAGGTCACGCCCACGATCCTCACGGCTGCTGACAACCTCAAAGTCATCGGTCGCGCCGGCATAGGCACTGATAACATTGACAAAGATGCCGCCTCCAAGAAGGGCGTGATCGTCATGAACACCCCCTTCGGCAACATGATCACGACCGCGGAACACGCCATTGCGATGATGTTCGCCGTGGCCCGTCAGATCCCCGAGGCCTCAGCCTCCACCCACGCAGGAAAATGGGAAAAATCCCGCTTTATGGGCGTTGAACTGACCGGCAAAACCCTAGGCGTTATCGGCGCAGGCAACATCGGCGGCATCGTCTGCGCCCGCGCCCGTGCCCTGAAGATGAAGGTGCTGGCCTACGACCCGTTTCTAAGCCAGGAAAAGGCCGACAAGATGGGCGTGGAAAAGGTGGAACTGGATGATCTTCTGCCCCGCGCGGATTTCATCACGCTGCACGTGCCTCTGACCGATCAGACCCGCAACATCCTGAGCCGTGAAAACCTGGGCAAAACCAAGCCTGGCGTGCGCATCGTCAATTGCGCGCGTGGAGGTCTGGTGGATGAAGCCGCTTTGGCAGACATGCTGCAATCGGGCCACGTGGCCGGAGCTGCCTTTGACGTCTTCGCGGAAGAACCCGCAAAGGAAAACCCGCTCTTCAACCTGCCCAATGTCGTCTGCACCCCCCATCTTGGTGCCGCCACGACCGAAGCGCAGGAAAACGTCGCGCTGCAGGTGGCTGAACAGATGTCTGACTACCTTTTGACCGGGGCTGTCAGCAACGCGCTCAACATGCCCTCGGTCACGGCAGAAGAAGCCAAGGTGATGGGCCCATGGATCAGCCTTGCAGGCAATCTTGGTGCCTTCATCGGCCAGATGACGGACGAGCCCGTCAAAGCCATCAACATCCTCTATGACGGCGTGGTGTCCACCATGAACCTGGAGGCGCTGACCTGTTCCGCCGTCGCGGGTATCATGAAGCCTGCCAATCCAGAAGTGAACATGGTCTCTGCCCCTCTGATGGCCAAGGAACGCGGCGTGAAAATCTCCACCACGCAGCAGGACAAGTCGGGCGTGTTTGAAGGCTATATCAAACTGACTGTGGTCACAGATAAACGCGAACGGTCCATCGCGGGCACGGTTTTTTCCGACGGCAAACCGCGGTTTATCCAGATCAAGGGCATCAATATCGATGCAGAGATCGGGCGACACATGCTCTACACCACTAACAACGATGAACCCGGTATCATTGGCGCGCTGGGGCAGACCATGGGCGAAAACGGCGTGAACATCGCCAACTTTACCCTGGGTCGTGCGACCGCAGGTGGGGAGGCCATCGCGTTGTTATACGTCGATGCTCCAGTGCCCGAGGCCGTCATCGCCAAGCTCAAAGACACCGGCCTCTTTCAGGTGATCGCCCCGCTGGAGTTCGACGTCTGATCCTCTGCGTACCTGATATCCACGGGCATAAATCCCAACTGACCCGCGTTCTGGCCATGGCAGATGCCCGTTTCGGCCAGGACGCGGAAATCGTCTTTCTGGGCGATCTGGTGGATCGGGGACCGGACAGTTTCGGCGTTTTTCAGACTCTGATTAATGGGAAAACGGCTGGCCGCAATTGGACGGTTATTCGCGGCAATCACGATCAGCTTTTTCTGGATTATATCGACGGCGGCGACCCGACCACGCCGGGTGGCCTCAGCTGGCTGCATGAGCGTATGGGCGGGCGAGAAACGCTGGCCTCCTATGGCGCGGAGGCGATCGTTGGGCGCGATCGGGCCGACATAGTCTCGCATATTCCGCAGGCCCATGTGGATTTTCTCCGCAACATGCCGCTCACGTATGAAGTGGATGACCTCCTCTTCGTACATGCAGGCATCCGTCCCGGCATTCCTTTGGCAGACCAAGATCCGGAAGACCTCATGTGGATTCGCAAAGAATTTCACATCGACACACGCGACCACGGCCCGCTGATCATCCACGGCCATACCCCGGTCAAAACGCCGACGCATTATGGCAATCGTGTGAACCTCGAC
>JBCCAJ010000216.1:0-5363 GCA_039814845.1 Pseudomonadota bacterium
ATCGATATCTGCTGCGGGTGTGTCCGTGATGAGGCCTGATTGGCCCTGAGACGAAAAAGACCGATAATATCCCTGATCTGTTGCCACAAAGGGCACGGCGGAGGCCATGCCTTCGAGCGGGGTCATTCCATACCCTTCGTAACGCGGTAGTTGCACCACCATAGAGAGCGCACGAACCAGGTTCGGGAGGTCTTCCGGGGCGATTTCGCCTGGGAAAAGGATGCGATCTTGCAGGTGAGCTTTGGCGATTTTCGCTTTGAGGTCATTCAGAAAACCCGCATGCTCCCGGGTTGCGCGACCAATGACCAGCGCGGTTGTTTTGGGGTGCTTGGGCAGCAGATCTAGCATTGCCTCCACAAATCGGTCGGTGCCTTTTTCCGGGCGGATCCGGCCAATGGTGGCAATCCCGCGCGTCCCTGGGTAACCGGTCGCGACCCATGCGGCGGCGCGGTCGGGCGCCGGGGTGAAGCGGTCCGTCTCCACCCCGTGAGGCACGACGGCGCGGACATGGGGCACAAAGGTTGCAGCTTCCTCCGTCGTGGCGATCACGGCATCCATACGAGAGATCAACCAGCGCGGATAGGCCGAATGACGGCGGATCGCGGCGGAGGTGAAGACGATTTTGATCGGCAGTCGCAGTACATCGCGGGCCCAGATCGCCACCCGCATCTCCGGGTTGCGGCGCACGTGCCAAATGGTGAAGGGCTTGCCTTCCGCCGGGATGCGCGACTGGCGGATGGCCTCACGATAGGAAACGGGCGCGGGCGCGCCGGGCAGGGGATGACCCATCAGCGCCAGATCATATTGGCCGATTTGCTGACGCAGCACCGCCGCTGCCGTGGCCGAAACCCCGGTGAAATTGCTGTTCATATTGGTAACGATCAATTCTGGCACCCGGTTTGCCTAGCCCAGCTTCAGCGCCTTGGAAAGTCCCTCGACAACGCGGGCCATCCCGTCTTGCTGCGCGTCCACCTGAGTTGCGGCGGCTTTGGCGATAGATGCGCGCGCGGCGGTGTCATGTAGCAGGGATTTGACAGCGCGGCCGAGGGTGTCGGCGTCCTGCACCTCTTGCGCGGCACCCTGGCTGTCAAAATCAGCGTAGATTTGCGCGAAATTGGCATAGAGCGGCCCGTGTAAAATGACAGAACCTCCATGGGCGGGTTCAAACGGGTTGTGCCCGCCGACAGACGTGAAGGACCCGCAGAGGCAGGTGATGGGGCAAAGCGCATACCACAGCCCGGTTTCGCCCAACGTGTCGGCGAGCAAGACCTGCGTATTGGGCCTAGGGTCTTCGCCCACGCTGCGCCGCGCGAAAGACAGGCCGGCATTTTCAATGAGCCCTGCAATGCGGTCGGCCCGTTCCGGGTGGCGCGGGACCAGAACCAGTAGGGTTTCGGGATGATCCTCCAGCACGCGAACGTGGGCGGCCAGCATGATCTCATCCTCGCCCGGGTGGGTGGAGGCGGCAAGCCACAGGGGGCGGGCTTTGATGAAAGCTGCAAGGCGCGTCTTTTCAGTCTGATTGATGGGCGGGGGGGCGGCCATGGCCTTCAGGTTGGGGCCTGTCGCCGCCTGTTCCAGCCCGAGCGCCTGAAGGTGTGCGGCGGTGCGATCATCCTGACAGTGGATCATGCGGAAATTCTGCATCAGATGTTGCGCCGAGCCCGCCGCGCGGGCCCATTTGCGCGCAGATTTCTCAGAAATACGGGCGTTGACGAGGGCAAGCGGGATCCCCGCCGACTGCGCGCGGGTCAGCATATTTGGCCAAAGCTCACTTTCTACAAACAGTCCTGCATCCGGCGCCCAATGGTGCAAAAACCGATCCACAATGCGGGGCGTGTCCATCGGCGCGAATTGATGGCGGGTGCGGGGCGGAAGGCGATCCGCCACGATCTGGGCTGACGCGGCGGTGCCCGAGGTCAGCAGAAAATTCAGATCGGGATGTGCGTTGCCCAGGCTTTCTATGAGGCGCAAAACCGACAGGCTTTCGCCGACAGAGGCCGCGTGACACCACAAAAGCCGCCCCTTGGGCCGTGGCTCGGTGGGGTAACCTTTTCGCTCTTCCACGCGTTCGGGCGCTGTGCCCTGTGCCCGCAGTTTTCGCGCCACGCGCGGATAAATCAAAGGCCCCACTGCCGCGCTAAGCCCGGTGTAGAGCCGAAGGGGCAGCGGTGTGGGCATCATTAGCCGCCAGTGTGGCTCATGTGGCGCGACATTTGTCCAGCAATGTTCTGGCGATCATAGTCGAAATCATGGCCCTTGGGCTTGGCCGCGATGGCGCCGCGAATGGCCTCTTCCAAAGGCGCGTCGTTCTTCGGCGTGTTGCGCAAGGCACCGCGCAAATCGGCCATGTCTTCCTGACCGAGGCACATGTAAAGCTCACCCGTGCAGGTCAGGCGCACGCGGTTGCAGCTTTCGCAGAAATTATGGGTCAGCGGCGTGATGAACCCGATCTTCTGCCCAGTTTCTTCCAGTTTGACATAGCGGGCCGGGCCACCGGTGCGTTCGGGGATGTCGATCACGGTGAAGTGCTCGGCCAAGCGCGCGCGCAGATCCGACAGCTTCCAATATTGGTCGAGACGACGTTCATTGCCGATGTCGCCCATGGGCATGACCTCAATGAAGGTCAGGTCCATATCCCGGTTGTCACACCAGGCGACCAGTTTGAAAAGCTCATCTTCGTTAAAGCCCTTCAGTGCCACTGTGTTGATCTTCACCCGCATGCCGGCGCGCTGTGCCGCATCGATCCCGCGCATCACCTGGGGCAGGCGGCCCCAGCGGGTTATGTCGGCGAACTTTTTCTCATCCAGCGTGTCGAGCGAGATATTAATACGCCGGACCCCCGCCGCATACAGGTCATCGGCAAACCTTTCGAGCTGTGACCCGTTCGTGGTAATGGTCAATTCTTCCAGATCGCCCGTTTCAAGATGGCGGGTCATCCCGTCGAAAAACGTCATTATGCCCTTGCGGACAAGTGGCTCCCCTCCTGTGATGCGGAGCTTTTTGACCCCCAACCGGACAAAGGTGGAGCACATGCGATCCAACTCTTCCAGGGTAAGCAGCTCTTTCTTGGGCAGGAATGTCATGTTCTCAGCCATGCAATAGACGCACCGAAAATCGCAGCGATCGGTGACGGAGACGCGCAAGTAGGTGATGGCGCGCTGGAAAGGGTCTATCAGCGGGGTTGTCATGGGGTTAGATTAGGCGGCAGGCGTTTGACTGGCAAGTGCGATGACACGATTGTGGCGCGGCCCGTCCACGAAGGAGCAGAGCAATGAAAAATATAGGTCTTTTGACCGCTTTGTCGTTGATTTTGGCCGGATGCGGCGCAGTGCAGGGGGGGCTTTTCGGCAATCTCGATGCGCCGCCGCCTGTCGCGGAGCCTGAAGCCGCGCCAGAACCCGGCGCCATCCCCGAAGACGCCCGCACAGTGGAGGAATTCGACACCACCAGCGTAGGCGATCGAGCGGCCGCTCTTGATGGTGCATCGGCCACGGGCGGAGAGGTGAATTTGGGCGTAACAATAGCCTCCTTAGGCGACGCGGCGCAGCAGGGCATTTGGTTGAAAACGCCGCTGGTTTCCAAAGAGTCGAAAGGCCGGGTGGAAGTGACGCGCACGGGCAAGGCCGTCGCGTTGGACCTGATCCCGCTGGACGCCGCACCAGGGGCGGGCAGCCGGATGTCCCTTGCAGCTATGCGCCTTCTTGAGGTGGATTTAACGGCCCTGACCGAAATGCGCGTGTATCGTAGCAATTGAAGGGCCACAGATTTTTCTATTGAACGTGGCCTGTAACCCTTTGTTACTACTCAACAGTTACGGATTTCGCTAGGTTGCGCGGTTGATCCACATCCGTGCCCTTGGCGACCGCCGTGTGATAGGCCAGAAGTTGTGCAGGCACCGCGTAAAGGATGGGCGCGATCAGCGGGTCGCAGCTGGGCAGAGTCAGCACTTGCCACACGCCGTCGCCCGCGTCTGAGGCGCCTGCCTCATCGGTCACCAGACAGACCTTGCCATCGCGGGCCATGACCTCTTGCATATTCGACACCGTCTTGTCGAACAGCCCGTCCCGCGGGGCCATGACGACCACGGGCATCTTGTGATCAATAAGCGCGATGGGCCCGTGTTTCAATTCGCCTGACGCATACCCTTCGGCGTGTATATAGCTGATTTCCTTCAGTTTTAGCGCCCCTTCCAACGCGAGAGGGAAGAGCATGCCGCGCCCCAGAAAAAGCACGCTGGCGGCCTCTGATAGCCCGCCAGCCACGTCGCGCACCTTGTCGCTGTCGTCCAGCGCCCGGCGCATCAGGGCGGGCAAGCCGCGCAAGGAGGACAGAATATCGGCCAGCCGGGGATCGTCCATCGTGCCGCGATCTCTGGCGGCCTTGAGCGCCAGTAGAAGCAGGACAACCAATTGGCAGGTGAAGGCCTTGGTGGAGGCCACGCCGATCTCAGTGCCCGCAAAGATGGGCAGGGCCACCTGTGCCTCCCGCGCGATGGAGCTTTCCGCCACGTTCACCACGGCCAGCGTTGATGACTTTTCCTCGCAATAGCGCAGGGCTGCCAGCGTGTCGGCCGTCTCCCCCGATTGGCTGACGAAGATGGTCATGGTGCGTGCCGGGATGGGCGGTTCGCGGTAGCGGAATTCAGATGCGATATCGACCTCTGCGGGCAAGCCCGCCACCTGTTCAAACCAGTATTTCGCCGTCAGGCAGGCGTAATATGCCGTGCCGCAGGCCACGAGAGTTATGCGGTCAATGTCATTGAAATCAGGGCATTTTGCATCGATCTCAATGCCTGCGCCATCCGCTGTCAAATAGTGGCTGAGCGCATCGCCGATCACACCCGGCTGTTCGGCGATTTCCTTGGCCATGAAGTGTTTGTGCCCGGCCTTGTCGACCTGCGCATTGTCAATCTGCACAACGCGCATGTCGCGATTGGCCAAGCGGCCGGCGCTGTCTGTGATGGTCACGCTGTCGCGGGTGACGACGGCGCAATCGCCTTCTTCGAGATAGGTGATTTTGTCCGTAAGCGGCGCCAGCGCGATGGCGTCAGAGCCGACAAAAGCCTCTCCATCGCCATGGCCGATGGCCAGAGGGCTGCCTTTGCGGGCGGCCACGATCAGATCCTGCTCACCTTCAAAGAGGAAGCACAGCGCGTAAGCACCCTCCAGATCTTCCAGCGTTTTCTTAGCCGCATCAACGGGTTCAAGCCCGCTTTTCATGTAGTATTGGGTCAGCAGGGCGACGGTTTCGGTGTCCGTGTCCGTAACGAAGGAAACACCTTCGGCGGCCAGCCGTTCGCGCAGCTCGCGATAATTCTCGATGATCCCATTATGGACCACCGCCACCGGGCCCGCCTTGTG
>JBCCAJ010000301.1:0-4156 GCA_039814845.1 Pseudomonadota bacterium
GGGTCAATGAGGCCGGTCAGCCCCACACGCCCGCCACCCCCGGCGCTGCCCGCTTCGCGGCGGCCATTTTCTTCGACAATGACAGAGACATTGAGGCGGGTCATCGGGCGGCTGTCTGACACCTCAGTGCCGTCGGGGCGCAGGATCACCACCTCTTGGTGGGAGGCCGCGAGCGTGGCGGAGACCTGCACCACGCGGGGGTCGAGATCGCGGGTAAAGGCGTCGATGTCGCGCAGCGTCTCCAGCTTCACGGGGAAGGGGGTGCCTGCGATGGGGTCGTGATCGGTGTAAAGCTTGGTGTTGGTGTGCGCAGGTGCGTCTGCCAGCGTGCCGCCGCCGTCGCCGACAGCCAGACGCGCGGTGTCGACGGCGCGCCGCAGGGCATGTTCGGTCATCTCGGTGGAATGGGCGTACCCGGCGACCTCGCCCTTCACGGCCCGAAGCCCGAACCCTTCGGAGGCATCATAACTGGCGGTTTTGACGCGGCCATCATCGAATACCACCGACTCAGACCGGCGGCGTTCCAGGAACAGTTCGCCGTCATCCGCGCCCTGTGTGGCGTTTTGCAGATGTTGGAGCGCATCTTCACGGGAAAAGGCCGTTTCAAAAGGACGGAAGGGCGTATTAGACATGGATGTCTCCTAAAATTGCGCCAGTTTGGGCGTCATTTACCGCAAACAAGCGTCCGTTTGCCGCAACCCCAATTCTTGTGCGGGGGCGCGGAATAGGAAATAGTCTGCGGAAAGACGACTGCCATGTATAGGGCGCGCGACGCCGCGCCAATGACAAAGCGAAAGAAAGCCGGGACATCCATGAAAAAACTGTTCAGCCTTATGGCCATTGCGGCCGCAACTGGCCTGACTTCCGCGACCGCGGCACTGGCCGAGGATCTAGAAACGATCGGTAAGCCTATTCCGGGGGGGCTGAACTTTCAGCCTGCGGTGACCGAGTTGATGGAAGATATTGTGTGGCTCGACACCATGCTTCTTGTCATCATCACGGTTATTTCGGTGTTTGTCTGCGCGCTTCTGGCGATCTGTATTGTCCGGTTCAACCGCCGCGCCAACCCGGAGCCTTCGTCCTTCACGCACAATTCCCCGCTGGAGATTGCATGGACCATCGGCCCGATTGTGATCCTGGTCTTCATCGGGTCCTTCTCGTTGCCCGTGCTCTTTAAGCAGCAGGAGATTCCGCAGGCGGATATCACCATCAAGGCCACAGGCTATCAGTGGTTCTGGGGTTACGAATATGTGGATCATGAGTTCGAATTCGAAAGCTTCATGCTGCAGAAAGAACAACTGGCCGAGTATGGCTATGCCGAGGATGAATATCTTCTGGCCACCGACACGGCGATCTACGTGCCGGTGAACAAGACGGTCGTGGTGCAGGTCACCGGTGGTGACGTGATCCACTCCTGGACGATCCCGGCCTTCGGGGTGAAGCAGGATGCGGTGCCCGGTCGGATTGCGGAACTGTGGTTCAATGCCGAAAAGGAAGGCATCTATTTTGGCCAGTGTTCTGAGCTGTGCGGCAAGGATCACGCCTATATGCCGATCACCGTCAAGGTGGTCAGCGAAGAGGCGTATCTGGCCTGGCTGGATGGCGCCATAGAAGAATATGCAGGCGTGCCGCGTGACGTGACCGTCGCGGCGAAGGCCGAATAACGAGAAGACATGTGCGGGGCACGCGCGCCCCGCAAGACAATGGCAGGTGGTCTGAGGCACAACTTGGGCCACCCACCTAAGGAACAAACGGGATGACGGACGCAAGTCTCAATAGCTCTGCCCCTACGGCCGCTCACATCAGTGACGGCGGTTTTTCTGACTTTTTCGCCCTGCTGAAACCGCGCGTGATGACCTTGGTGGTGTTCACGGCTTTTGTCGGGCTTTACGCGGCACCGGGCGGCATTCATCCGCTGGTTGGCGCCATCGCGATCCTGTTCATCGCGCTGGGCGGCGGTGCGTCGGGCGCGCTGAATATGTGGTGGGATGCTGATATCGACCGCATCATGAAACGCACGCGAAAGCGGCCCATTCCGGCAGGTCGCGTCACGGAGGGGGAGGCCTTTGGTTTTGGCATCACCCTGTCCGCGATTGCGGTGACCATGCTGTGGCTGGCAACCAATTGGGTCGCGGCGGCCATTCTGGCGTTCACGATCTTTTTCTACGTGGTCATCTATTCCATGTGGCTGAAACGCTGGACCCCGCAGAACATTGTCATTGGCGGTGCGGCAGGCGCTTTCCCTCCGATGATCGGTTGGGCGGCAGTGACAGGCGGTGTGAGCGTCGAGTCCGTGCTGATGTTCGCAATCATCTTTATGTGGACACCGCCGCATTTCTGGGCGCTGGCGCTGTTTATGCGGTCTGATTACGACGACGCGGGCGTGCCCATGCTGACGGTGACCCATGGGCGCAAATCCACGCGTCTGCACATTATTGTCTACACGCTGCTTCTGGCGGCTTTGGCGGTGGGCATTGGCTTTACCTCTGTCGGCGGGCCGATTTACCTGGCCGTGTCCATCACGCTGAACGCAATGTTCATCAAGGGCGCATGGCAAATCTGGCGGCGCACGGAAGACGACGCAGAAGCGGACAACTACAAGGTCGAAAAGTCGGTCTTCAAACTGTCGCTTTACTATCTGTTTGCCTTGTTCGGTGCGATTGCGCTTGAGGCCGGTCTGGCACCCTTTGGACTGGGGGGCTGGTGATGGGTCTTGCGCGCGAACATGAACTGCACAAGCGGCGCTTTTCCCGCAATCTGGGGCTGGGTCTGGCCTTGGTCGGGCTTGTCGCCGTGGTCTTTGGCTTGACGGTCGTGAAGGTCTCAACCGAGGAATTCACGGAGCCGCTTTCTACCGTTCCCTTCACTGGCGCGGATGCTGAGCAATGAGCGATATGGCGCAAAACCCTGGACCGAACCCCGATCCAAATCACGGTCGCACCGTTCTGAAACTGGTGGGCGTTGTGGTTTTCATGGGCGGGCTCGCCTGGGCCTCGGTGCCGCTTTACGATTGGTTTTGCCGGGTGACGGGCTTTGGTGGCACGCCTGCCGTGTCCAGTGTCGAAGCTGACGAAATTCTGGATCGGACCGTGACCGTCCGCTTTGACGCCTCAACGGAACGCGATATGCCGTGGGAGTTCAAACCCATGGACCGCCAAATGGAGATCCGCATCGGGGAGACGGGGTTGGCTTTTTATGAGGCCTACAATCCCACCGACGGCCCCGTGGCGGGCACGGCGGCGTTCAATGTCTACCCCTATCAGGCGGGCGGCTACTTCACCAAGATCGCGTGTTTCTGTTTTGAAGAACAGGTGCTGCAACCCGGGGAACGGGTGCAGATGCCCGTGACCTTCTATGTCGACCCCGGCATTGTCGAGGATCGGGATGCCAAGTTCACCCATTCGATCACGCTGTCTTATACATTCTACGAAATTGACCTGCCAGTTGAGCAGGCCGCGCTTGACGTCGAAACAGATGGCGCATCCACTGATAACGAACGCCCATAAGGCGAGGGACCAAGACCATGGCACATGAAAAAAATCACGACTATCACATCCTGAACCCCTCTATCTGGCCGTTCTTTGGCGCGCTGGCCGGGTTCATCATGCTCTTTGGTGCGGTGGTCTGGATGTCGGGCGGAATGTCCGTGCTCTTCGGTGCGGTGGAACTGAGCGGACCGTGGATGTTCGCGCTGGGCTTCGCGATGACGCTGATCACCATGTATTTCTGGTGGGGCGAGACGATCAATGAGAACTTCGCAGGCGATCATACGCCGGTGGTTCGGATCGGCCTGCGCTACGGCTTCATCATGTTCATCATGTCCGAGGTGATGTTCTTCGGAGCGTGGTTCTGGACGTTTTTCAAGCATGCCATGTACCCGATGGGGCCGCAAAGTCCTGCGGTGGATGGCGTTTGGCCGCCCGCGGGGATTGAGACGTTCGACCCCTGGCACCTGCCGCTGATCAACACGCTGATCCTGCTCTGCTCGGGGGCGGCCTGCACCTGGGCGCACCATGCGCTGGTGCACAAGGACCCGCGCGGGGACATCAAGATGGGGTTGATCATCTCGGTCGTGCTGGGTGTGATCTTCACCTTCTTCCAAGCCTATGAATACAGCCACGCCGCCTTCAGCTTTGACGGCAATATCTATGGTGCA
>JBCCAJ010000111.1:0-7548 GCA_039814845.1 Pseudomonadota bacterium
AGCCCATCTGCGTTGTAAACCTCCTTCAGCGCGGAGGAGAGATCGCGCATCACCTCCCCAAACGCATCGCTCATATGGTTGAGCGACCGGTCGGTGAACACCACAGAGAATTCTTGCAACCCGTTGGGGTCAATATCATCGCGCAGTGCAGGCATATCCGGTCTCCAGAAGTATAGTTCTCAGATGTTCCTAGGCGCCGCGCAGGCCCAATGCACGGTTTTTTTGAGTATACAATGACGCTTGAACAAACCTGCGCGTCGCTTTGGTACGACCATGTTTCCGATCGGCAAAAAGATGTTTGGATCGGAACTAGTCTTCTAAGGAAGCACACTCAGGTCTTTCAGACATTGGTGACATACTGCGGCGTCAGTACTGACAAATACCATTTTAGAGATTCGGCCAGTAGAACGGGTCACCTTTGGCAATTTGGGCTGGTGATTTCGCGCAACCTACTGGCCACCGATCCCGCCATCTGGCGATTCGATCAAGGGCAAGCGACGTTCCGCTAATGGTGATGGAGAAAGTATTGTGAAAGCACGCCCACCTTCAAAGTAATCCAGTCTATCAACGTGCATGTGTCCGGCGATGTAAGTTTCCGGTAAACCGACCGCATCAGGGACATAAGCATTCAGCAGAAGAACGATTTCTTCTCCCGGTTCCAAGCTGGAAACCCCAAGCGTTTGAAAAGGCATATCGCCTGTGAATTCTTCGTTCAGGTCGGATAGGTAACGGTGAACGCAATCATGGAAAGCATAAATTGGAAAGTCGTCACCATCTATGCGCCCGTCCAAGCCACATTGCTTGCCAATCTCAAAATAGCTTTTCGCCCACTTCCGGCGATCAACAAACGTATCTCGAAGTGTTAAACGAAGATCTTTGACCGGCCGGCTTCCCTCATTTTCGATTGTCATAGTGGTGAAGAAAAAATTGAAGAGGTCACCCTCTTGCAACGGACAGATCAAGCCGCCAGGCTCCAGTCCGAGCGACTTCTTCGCACTACGTTCTATTGGTTGATTGGGGCAGAAACAGTCAAACCTATCAAACACCCTTGCGTCATAACACCCATATGCAAGTGCCATAGTGTCCTGGTCATATTCAGTCTTTAGCTGCGCAACGAATGACAGGACAGAGAGAGCTTGGATAGCGTCATCTTGTCCAGACAGGGTTTGCCACAGTGAAGTGGCAACAGGCTTCATACCGTTCAGTTGGTGGCTTTCCCAAATTGCCTTCATCGGTTCCGAAGCCAGTCCCCAACGTGTCGACCCGTCCGTAATCCAGTATTGATTTCGTTCGCTGTCAGAGTTTTCAGGTGCAAATTCGAAAACCGCCCCTTCTGCTAGCTTCATTATTCTTGGAGAGTTCTGCGCTGCAGGCAGTCTGGAAAACCTAACTATGAGATTGCTATCATATGGTCGTGGCTCAAGTGATGGGAAAGTGAAAGATAGGTACCCGCTAACGCTGCCTAGCAGTAACAAGAGGCCGCTCGCGCACGCACTCAAAATTCCGAAACTGACAAATTTCATTTTTTGGCCCCCAAACTGTCAACAAAGGATTTGAAACCCCTCAATTTTAACTCGCCACTGAATCCTAACCGTGACGCTAAGACTCTCGCAACAGTCTGAGTGTTGTGGTGCTAAATCCACATCCAATTGGACACCCCCAAATCCCATGCTACACCGATCCCATGGTCGATGTATTCCTGCAGACACTTCCCTTCTTTCTGATCATCGGCCTGGGATACGGCGCCGGGCGCACCGGGTTTTTCACGGAAGCTGCCACCGCATGGCTCACCAAATTCGTGTTCTACTTCGCGCTCTCCGCGATGCTCTTCAAATTCTCCGCCAACCTCAGCTTTGCAGAGGTCTTCGATATCACCTTCATCGCCGCCTATCTCTGGGCCACGGGGTTTGTTTACGGCATTTGCATGATGGTCGCCTTCCTGCGCGGCACCTCGATTGAGGAAGCCGCCATCGAGGCACAATGCGGCGTGATCGGGAACGTAGGCTTCCTCGGCGTGCCCATGCTGACGCTCCTCATGGGAGAGGCCGCGATTGGGCCGGTGATGCTGGTCCTGTCCGTTGATCTGGTCGTCTTCGGCTCTCTCATCGTGATCCTTGTGACTGGATCGCGCGGCGATGACGCCGGGCTGCGCGTGTTTCGAACCGTCGGGATGGGTCTGCTCAAAAACCCCATGATCGTGTCAATCTCTCTAGGCCTCATCTGGTCCGCCTCCGGGGCCGCGATCCCGCAGGTGATGAACGATTTCCTCGACATTCTCGGCGGGGCTGCCACACCCGGCGCGCTCTTCGCCATCGGAGCCTCCCTTGCAACCAAAACCGCCGAACGACCGCTGATCGCTGGTTGGCTGTCGGTCAGCAAACTGGGCCTCCACCCGATTTTCGCGGCCTTCGCCTGCCTCGTCCTCTTCCCGGTTGAGCCATACGCCGCCGCCGTCATGATCGCCGCCGCCTCCCTGCCCGTGGCGGGCAATGTCTACATCCTCGCCGAACACTATGGTGTCGCACCCCAGCGCGTCTCCGCTTCCATCCTCATCTCCACCGCCATCGCCGTGATCACCGTGTCACTGGTCGTCGGCTGGGTCTCCGGTCTCTACTGATGGCATTTGAGCCCATCCCCCTGCCCCCGCGCGAAAGGCTGACGGATGAGGAGGCCCTCACCCGCGTCACGGCCTTCCGCGATGACATGACCACCCGCCGCACCGTCCGCCACTACGACTCTCGCCCGGTGCCCGCGGCCATCATCCGCACCGCCATCGAGGCGGCGGGAACGGCCCCCAGTGGCGCCAACCAACAACCCTGGCATTTCGCTGCGATCTCTGATCCCGCAATGAAAGCCCAAATCCGCGCCGCCGCCGAAGCCGAGGAAGAAAAGTTCTACCACGGCGGCGCCCCCGACGCATGGATCGCCGCCCTAGAGCCCATCGGCACAGGCGCCTCCAAACCCCACCTCACTGATGCGCCCTGGCTGATCGCCATCTTTGCTCAGCGGTATGGGATCAATGAGGACGGCACCCGCCGCAAACACTACTACGTGCCAGAAAGCGTTGGCATCGCGACAGGCCTGCTGATCACAGCCCTGCACCAAGCGGGCCTCTCAACCCTCACCCACACGCCCAACCCGATGGCGTTTCTCAATGTTCTGCTCGATCGACCTGAGAACGAAAAACCGGTGATGATCCTCACTGTTGGCCGCGCAGCCGCACACGCCACCATCCCGAAGGCTGCGACGATCAAAAAAACGACTTCAGAAATCATGACCCTTCACCGCCAAGGCAGTTAGGGTGTTGCTTCAACATGCTGATTAGGCCGGAAGCCAATTCTCAGAGGACGACTTCGTTTTGCAAAATAGCTGATTTTGCCAAGTTGATTTCTAAAACAGTACGCTCCGATAAATCATCAAGGTCACTAATGTCATCTTTGTGGGTTGCTCGGCTAACCTTCAACCTGGCGGCTTCCAACACCTCATCATGGTAGTGAGTTACAATGTTTCTCACCCAAGTTTCATTGCTGCATGTTCCTGACAACAACTCATCCAGAAACTGGCAAAACTCAATTCTATAAGGATCTTGTTTGGTCGTCATAATCGGCATTTCATCCTGCGGCCCGTTAAGGATCAGGTCCCTCTAGGTTAAGTTTTCTGCACTTGATTTCCAAGGCTCAACAATTCAGTTTCAGCCGTCGCGATTGAAAACCCGGCCATGCTCCGATAGGTGCCGGACCCAAAGCCCCAAAACAACCAACCGGAGGACACCCCATGCAAACCCAATCAGAAAACGCCTGTTTCGGCGGTGTGCAAGGGGTCTACACCCACGCCTCCAAAGCCTGTTCCTGCGATATGACCTTCGGGCTGTTTTTGCCCGAAGAGGCCAAAGACGGCCCCGTGCCTGTGCTTTGGTATCTCAGCGGCCTCACCTGCACCCATGAAAACGCCATGGTCAAAGCGGGGGCGCAAGGCTGGGCGGCGGAACAGGGCATCGCGTTGGTCTTCCCTGATACCTCCCCGCGCGGCGAAGGCGTCGCCAACGATGACGCCTACGATCTGGGCCAAGGCGCGGGCTTCTATGTGAACGCCACGCAAGAACCATGGGCGCCGCATTTTCAGATGTGGGACTACATCTCTGACGAACTGACGGCACTGATCACCAGCGAATTCGCCATCGACCCCGACCGCCAGGCCATCACCGGCCATTCCATGGGCGGGCACGGCGCGCTGACCTTGGCCATGGGACTTCCCGGGCGGTTCCGGTCCGTCTCCGCTTTCGCGCCCATTTCACACCCCACGGCCAGCGACTGGGGTCGTAAACAGCTGAGCGCTTATCTGGGCGAGGATGAAAGCAAATGGGCCGCCCATGACGCGACCCTTCTGATGCGCGAAAAGGGCTTCGACGGCCCGATCCTCACCGACACAGGCACGAGTGATCAGTTCATCGACCTCCTGAAACCCGAGGCGTTTGCAGAAGCCGTCAATGCCCGCCGCGCGCAAGCCACGCTGCGCCTGCAACCGGGTTATGATCACAGCTATTTCTTCGTGTCCACCTTCATGGAAGACCATATCAGCTTCCACGCCGAAGCCCTCTACGCCGGATGATCTACGTCGATGCCGATGCCTGCCCCGTGAAGGAAGAGGTGGAGCGCGTGGCCACGCGCCACAAACTGGGCGTCGCCATGGTCTCCAACGGCGGCATCCGCCCGTCCCGCAATCCGCTGATCGAAATGATCATCGTGCCGGATGGCCCCGATGAGGCCGACATGTGGATCGCCGACCGCGCAGGCAAAGGTGATGTGGTCGTCACCGGAGACATCCCGCTCGCTGCCAAATGCGTGGCAGGCGGCGCTCTGGTCCTCAAACACAACGGAGAGCCGCTCACCGATCGCAGTGTCGGCCAGGCCCTTGCCACCCGCGACCTGATGGCCGACCTGCGCGCCGCAGATCCCTTTCGCCAAGGCGGCGGCAAGGGGTTCACAAAAGCCGACCGCTCCCGTTTCCTGAACGCGTTGGAACAAGCCGTCCGACAGGCACAAAAAATGGCCTAGGCCGCGATCAAGGTTTCATGCCTCCGGCGGGGATACTTATAGCAAAAAGAAAGGCCAGCAGATCTCAGCCTTTCTTCTTGCTGTAAATATCCCGGGGGTTTGGGGGTTGGCCCCCAAAAGCCATGCTTTCAATCACGCAATGCCCATGCCATGGTTTGCAGAAGACCCAAAGGCACCGCTTCATGAAAACCCCAAACTGGCGAACCAACATCCTAGGCGCGTCCTGCGCCTTTGGGGCGGCGATAGGGTTTTCCGTGCTGGAACTGATGGTGAAGTTCCTCTCGGAAAGCTACGCGTTGCATCAAACCGTCTTCTTTCGCGCCATCGTCGGCATGACGGCTTTTGCGATCTTCGTCATGCCCTTCCAAGGCGGATTGAGAGTGTTTCGCACCCAGCGGCCTGGCGTCCATATCTTCCGCGGGTTCTGCGTGGTGGGGGCCAACACCTGCCTTTTTCTGGGCCTCGCCTCTCTGCCCCTTGCCGATGCAGTGGCGATCTATTTCGTGGCCCCTCTCATCACCGCGCTACTCTCCGTCATCTTTCTGCGTGAAACCGTTGGGCCGCGGCGTTGGACGGCGATCCTCATCGGTCTCTTCGGCGTCATGTTGATCGTCAAACCCGGCACGTCGGCCTTCCAACTGGCCTCTGTCTTTCCAATGCTAGCCGCCACGCTCTATTCCACCATGCACATCACGGCCCGGCGCGTCAGCGACACCGAAAGCGCCTTCACCATGACCGCCTATTCCAACCTCAGCTTCCTGATCGTGGGCGCGCTGATGGGCCTGAGCATCGGCTGGGGCCAGTTCCAAGGCATGGGCCCGGAAGAGCTCGATTTCCTCCTTCGCCCCTGGGCTCCGTTCAGCCCGGCGGACTCGATCTTCTTCATCCTGCTGGGCACCTGCGGCCTCATTGCCGTGCTGCTGATCACGCAGGCCTATCGCATCGCAGAAGCCTCTTTCGCCGCGCCGTTCGAGTATATCTCTATCCCGCTCGCCATTGTGTGGGGCGCGATCTTCTTCGGCACCTGGCCGGACAATTGGTCCTGGACAGGCATGGCCCTGATCCTCGGCTCAGGTCTTTACCTTCTGTGGCGCGAGGCACAGATTGGACGCAAAAGCGCAGGACCAAGAGGGGTGGAAGATGCAGGTTGAAGCAGTCATATTCGACATCGGCAATGTCCTCATCGGATGGCAGCCGGAAAGGTATTTCGACGCTCAGATCGGTCAGACGCGACGCGACGCGCTGTTTGCCGCTGTCGATCTGCATGGCATGATGCAACGCATCGACGAAGGCGGCGTGTTCGGCGATGTGGTGGAAGACACCGCGCTTGCCCATCCCGATTGGACGGCTGAGATCCGCTGGTTCCGCGATCATTGGAACGACATGGCAGGGCCAGAGATCACCCATTCCGTCCGCCTTCTCCGCGCGCTCCGGACCAAGGGCGTTCAATGCTTTGCACTCAGCAATTTCGGGAAGGAAAACTTTCCAATGAGCGAGGCCGAGTTCCCCTTCCTCACCGAATTTGACCGTCGCTACATCTCTGGCGTCATGAAGCTCGCCAAGCCCGACCCTGCCATCTATGCCGCCGTTGAGGCGGATTGCGGAATGACGCCTCAGGCGCTTCTTTTCGCCGATGACCGGGAGGAAAACACCAAGGCCGCCGCCGCGCGCGGCTGGCAAACCCATCTTTTCACCACGCCGGACCTTTTCGCCACCGACCTTGTCGCACGCGGGCTCCTGACCGCGGACGAGGCGCAATGACCACCTTTCTTTCCTTTGAGGAGGGTGAGACCAACGTCACCTGGCTTGGCCTTTGCGATGCCTTTGCGTCAGGCCATAAATGCCCCCGCGCCCAGATCGAAGACACGTTCCTGCATCGCGGCGACGACACGCTTCTGACCCGCTCAGCCTGGGTTGATGGGCTGGGCGTGGCGGTCAAATCCACCACCGTCTATCCCGGCAATCCCGCTCGTGGTCGCCCGATGATTGACGGCACCTTCAGCCTTTATGCTGATGACGACGGGCGGCTGGAGGCGGTGATTGATTTCTTCCTTGTCACCAAATGGAAAACCGCCGGAGACAGCCTTTTTGCCGCGACCAAGCTAGCACGGCCTGACAGCAAAGAGATCCTGATCATCGGCGCAGGCGTGGTGGCGCATTCCCTTCATGAAGCCTACTCCGCTGCCTTCCCGAACGCCCAGTTCACCGTCTGGAACCGCACCCGCGCGCGGGCCGAAGAGATGGTGCGGGCCTGCCCCGGCCTCACTGTTACTGACGATCTGGAAGCCGCCGTGCGCGCGGCCGATATCGTCACCTGCGCCACGCCATCGACCACCCCGGTCCTCAAAGGCGCGTGGCTGCGGCCCGGCCAGCATATCGACCTCATCGGCGCCTTCACCCCGCCCATGCGGGAAGCCGATGATGCGGTCCTGCAACGGGGTGACATCTTCGCAGATACCTATGACACCATCCTGGGCCATATCGGGGAAATTCA
>JBCCAJ010000149.1:0-6519 GCA_039814845.1 Pseudomonadota bacterium
CCAAGGCGTTCAGGTGGCCATCATGAATGGCGGCGGCATTCGTGCCGGGATTGATGAAGGTGAGATCACGATGGGTGAGGTCCTGACCGTGCTGCCTTTTCAGAACACGCTGTCAACTTTCCGGATTAGCGGGCAAACCCTGCTGGACGCACTGGAACATGGCGTGAGCGGTATCACAATAGGCGACGGAAGCTTCCCGCAGGTGGCGGGCATTACGTTTTCCATCGCATTGACGGCCGCCAGGGGCGACCGCATTCGCGATCTTCGAGTGGGTGGTGTGCCGGTGGATCCGGCGGCTTCTTACCTTGTGGCTTCAAACGACTTTCTGCGCGGTGGTGGGGACGGGTATGTGATGTTCAAAGAGGCGGAAGATGCCTATGACTTTGGCCCCAACCTCGCGGAAGTCGTTTCTGAATATTTGGCGCAGAACAACCCTTACACCCCGTACACAGACGGCCGCATCCAACGGGTCGCGCGCTAAACCGAGACGCGGTCAGGCACGAAACGAAAACCCGTCATATTCACGCTCGGCCACCCGATCACAGATCGCCTTGTAAGGCCCCTGCCCGCCCACAAAGGCCAGAAACGTATCCGATTTGCCGTCTATGTTGGCGCCCTTGTACCATGATTGCGCCTGCCCATAGAGCGTGCGCGCCGCCAGTTTCTGGACCCGGCGGCACCACTTCGCCTGCGCCTCTGGCAGCGCGGCAATCTCACGGTGCCCGTGCTGCCGCATATACCCCAGACAGTCGCTAATCCAATGCACATGCTGCTCAATGGCCACCATCATGTTGGTGAAAACAGATGGGCTGCCCGGGCCGGTCACGGTGAACATGTTTGGAAAACCTACCACGGCAAGGCCAAGGTAGCTGTCCGCGCTATGATCCCAGAGCGGCTTCAAACGCTGGCCAGAGAGCCCGGCAATGTCAATCCGCCCCACAGCGCCTGTGAAAGCATCAAACCCTGTGGCCAAAATTAAAGCGTCCAGAGCATGGTGGGTTCCACCTGTGACAATCCCGTCGGATACAACTTTCTCAATCGGTGTTGAGCGCAGATCGACGAGATCCACGTTTTCACGATTGAACGTCTCGAAATACCCGTCATCCACGCAAAGCCGTTTGGTCCCCAATGGATGATTTTGCGAAGAAAGAACCCTTGCCGTGTCAGCATCCGCAACCGTTTCTCTGATCTTGCCGCGCACGAACTCTGCGGCCACATCATTGGATACCCTATCGGTCAGCAAATCGGAAAACCCGTATTGAAGGGCAAAGCCACCCTGCACCCACATCTGCTCCAACCGCGCCTCTTGGGCCTTTGGGGAAAGCTCGGCCATGGCCACCTCACCACCTTCCCAGAAATCTGCCGAAAGCGACGCCCGCGCGGCCTCGCGTAATTCGGGGTAACGGGATTTGATATCTGCCTCATAGCTCTCTGACATGGGCGTGTTCCGCGCGGGCACTGCGAAATTGGCGCTGCGCTGAAAGACGGTCAGATGTGCGGCTTCTTTGGCCACCTGCGGGATGGTCTGCACGCCCGACGCCCCGGTGCCAATCACGCCCACGCGCTGGCCGGTGAAATCCACGCCTTCATGGGGCCAATAAGCAGTGTGAATGACCTGCCCTTCAAACCGATTCAACCCCTCAAAGCCCGGCCAATTGGGCTGTGACAGGCAGCCCGTTGCCAGGATCAGGAAACGCGCGCTCACCGCCTCGCCCGGATCGGTCTCAACCGTCCAGAGGCAGGCCCCTTCATCATAGCGCGCCGACGTCACTGTGGTGGCAAAGACCATGTCCCGCCGTAGATCAAACCGTTCCACCACATAGGCGGCATAACGCAAAATATCGGCCTGATAGGCATAACGATGCGGCCAGCGCCATTCCTGCTCCAGATCTTCATCAAATGAATAGGAGTAAGACATACTCTGTACTTCACAGCGCGCACCCGGGTAGCGGTTCCAAAACCACGTGCCGCCAACATCTGAAGCCCGCTCAATCACCCGCGCGGTGAATCCAAGCTGGCGCAAGCGATGGAGCGCGAAGATTCCAGAAAACCCAGCCCCGACGATGACCACATCCAAATCAGGCTGGCTCACACGCGCCACCGGTCCACAGCCATGGCAATCCGCGCCCCGAAAACCCGCGCGGTGATTAGATCCTCTTCCCCCACCATCTGTCCCTTGTCGCGCGACGACATGGCCATCAGGCCCAACCAACTGCCCTGGCTGTTCACCGCGCCACGATCAGGATGCACCGGCGCGCCGATCTCTTTCTGACCCACCCAGATCATTCCCATCTGCGCGGCGTAAACGCAAAGCCGCATCAGCGTCGAAAACTTGTCACCCGAGGGATAGGTGGCCACCGTAAAACCAGCCGCGATCTTGTCCCCCCAGGTCTGGTCCGGCCACCGGATCGAGGCATGCTCCAGAAACTTGTCATAGCGCGCCGCCGACGACCCCATGTAGGTGGGCGTGCCAAAGATGATCGCATCTGCCGCATCCATCGCAGCCCACTGGGCATCTGACACGCGCTTCACGTCAATCAATGTCGCACCGCCCGCGCCTTCCGCAATCGCCTTGGCCAGAACGCGCGTGTGGCCCGATCCGGAATAATAGGGAATGACGATTGTCTTGGTCTGGCTCATGCCGCATCCTCCGTACTTGCCTCCTGCATAGCGATTTGCCAAAACCCCGTAAATGCAGGTGTATCAGGGACGGGTTCAAAGACGGGTCATGAGCAAAGTCAAAGATCAGTATGAGGCCTACCCCTATCCTGAACGTGATCCCAAGGATGAGAAAAAACGCCTGATCACCGGATCGCCCTCACTGCCACAAGAGATTGATCATTTCCTCTTTGGCGGCGCGCGGGATTGGAGCCAACCCCTGCGCATTCTGGTGGCAGGCGGGGGCACGGGGGATGGGCTTATTCAGGTCACCGCGCTTTTGACCCAATTCGGTAAGCCTTATGAGGCGACCTATATCGACCTGTCCAAAGCGTCACGCAAAATCGCCGAGGCGCGGGCAAAGATACGCGGGCTGAAAAACATACGCTTCATCACCGGTAGCTTACTGGACGCGCCAGACTATGGGACGTTTGACTATATCGACTGCTGCGGTGTGCTTCACCACTTGCCCGACCCGGATGCGGGGTTTTCGGCATTGCGCGAGGCCGTTGCCCCGGACGGCGGCATGGGGTTCATGGTCTACGCACCTTACGGCCGCTCTGGCGTCTACCCCCTGCAAGAAGCGTTCGGCGCGCTTTACGGCCGTGACTCCCCAAGGGACAAACTGAAGGCCGCCCAAAAACTGTTTGAGGTCTTGCCCAACGGCCACCCCTTCAAATCAAACCCAAATCTTAACGATCACAAAAACGGCCCAGCGGGGTTTTACGATCTGCTGCTGCATACTCAGGATCGTGCTTATGGCGTTCCGGAATTGCTCGACACCCTATCGCGCACCGGCTGGAATTTGAGCGGTTTCACCGTGCCCGCCCTTTATGAGCTCACCCGCTGGACCACGGTGCCGGAAGGCATGAGCGAAGCGAAAGCGATGGCCACGGCAGAGCGTCTTATCGGCACAATCCGCACCCACACGGCCTATGCCGCCCCCGCTGAGGTACGCCCCGCCAAGGGCCAGAACCGCGCGCTCATCCCGCATCTCAAAGGCGTGCAGGCCGGGGCGTTGGCCAAGGCGGTGCAACAAGGGCAAAAGGTCAAACTGGGCTCGGACGGCTTGGAAGGCACAGTCGACTTGCCTACTGGGGCTGCGCGATTGATCGCGGCCATCGACGGGCGGCGCTCCCTCACCGGGATTGCCGCCGCCACTGGACAGGACCCGATCAGCTTTGGCGCCACATGGTCGAAGATTGAGGCACAGCTCGCCCCATGGGGGATGCTGCTTTACTCTTCAGTGTTAAGGTAACCTATGTGCGGTCGATTTGCTGTCACCCTGCCCTCTGATGCTATGGCGCAACTATTTGCGGCGCGGCCATCCAATGACCTGCCAGATGTGCCCAATTTCAACATATGCCCCACCAATTCCGTGCATGTGGTGACCTCTGAAGATGGCGCACGCGCGCTGCAATCCTTTCGCTGGGGATTTCTGCCGCATTGGTACAAGACCCCCAATGACGGCCCCCTTTTGATCAACGCGCGGTCTGAGACCATCGCAGAAAAGCCCGCTTTCAAATCCGCCGCCCGCACACGCCGATGCCTGATACCCGCAACAGGGTTCTACGAATGGACGAAGGACCCAGAGGGCAACCGCCTCCCTTGGTACATATCACCCACAGATGACGGCCCACTGGCCTTCGCAGGTGTCTGGCAAAGCTGGGGCAAGGGGGAAACGCATTTGAAAACCTGCGCCATCGTGACGACGGCAGCGAATAAGAAGATGGCTACGATCCACCACCGAAGCCCGGTGATCCTGCGCGCGGAGGATTGGCCACTTTGGTTGGGTGAGGCAGGACATGGCGCGGCGACCCTTATGCACGCAGAAGCAGAGGAGGCGCTACAGTTCTGGCGCGTGGACAAAGCCGTCAATTCCAATCGTGCCACTGGCGCGGGCTTGATGGACCCCCTTGATCCGTCAACCCAAGGCACCAAAAATCTTTGAAAGATTTTTCGCGGAATTTTTGAAAAATTCCGCCTCCCGTGGCTACCGTTTGCGCCTTGGCCCAGGTGTTTTGGAATGAAAGCCGGCTGGACGTTTGGCCACCCAGCGGATGAATTTGGCAAGCCTTGGGTGCCTACGCAGAGCTTCTATCGTGCAGAAATCGCGGGCCAGTTCCGCCTCGGTCAATGTTGCGTGGATCTCATTGTGGCAGATCTGATGCAACCGTACGACCGGCCCGCCCTTGCCACCTTTCAGTTTTGGCACAAGATGATGCAGGCTTTGCCGCGCATCGGGCGGGATCGGGCGATCACAAAGCGGACAGATGGGATCATCCATCCCGGTCTCAGGCCAAGGCGGCCGCGCGTTTATACCCATCCCGCGCGCGGGCGTTGTGGAAATACGCCTCCAACCGGTCGCCCACATCCGGAAAACCTGCGATCTTGGCCCAGCCCAGGCAGTGAACCAAAACGAAATCTGGCACAGTCATCTCATCCCCCATCAGATAGGGCCCTTGCAACGCGTCCTGCAGCCGCGCGGTGGCGCGTTCAAATTCCCACTTCGCTGTGGGTTTCACATCCGGAACGCGGCGGTCCTCCGGCAAAACGAAACTGTGCTTGGCACCGGTCCACAGCGCGCCGTCGATCTCGTCCAGAATGGCACAGGTCAGCGCATCCTGACGCGCGCGTGCCACGGTGCCGGAGGGATGGGTATACTTGTTATGCGCATCCGCCAGATAAGTCATGATGGCCGTCGAATCCGTCACCGCCGCCCCCTCTACAACCAACGTGGGGATTTTGCCCGAGGGATTAACCTGACGCACTTCTGGCGAATGAGGCATGCTGGGCACATGATCATACTCAACGCCCAACTCCTCCAACATCCAAAGCGCACGAAACGCGCGGGATTTCTTGCTGCCGATCAGTTTCATCGCCCCATTGCCCTTTTACCTATTTGTGCATCCATGCTGCATCCTTGGCATGGCGATGGCAAGACGATGGCAAGACGGCCTTCCTGACAATCCGTGTCAGCCCCCATGTGCAAAGCTGCACTGCGAAAAGGAGATACTCATGACGAGATCAGGATCATGCCTCTGCGGGGCTGTCACGTTCAAGATTGAAAACGCCCCGACCAAGGTTGGGGCCTGCCATTGTGGGATGTGTCGGAAATGGTCGGGCGGCGTTTACCTGGCCCTTCATCTGACCAAGGATCAGGTAAGCTTTGACGGCGCGGATCATATTGAATGCTACCGATCCTCAGACTGGGCCGAACGCGGGTTTTGCCGGACATGCGGGGGCAACCTGTTCTACCGGGTCACTGCCCCCGGTCCAAATGAAGGCGACCTGCACCTTGGATTTGGCACTCTGGATGATCAAAGCGGCATGACCTTGCAGGAAGAGATTTTCATCGACCTGAAGCCTGACGCCTACAGCTTCGCAGAGGACACGGCGACCATGACAGAAGCGCAGATGCTTGCCCTCTTCGCCGATGCAGGCGCGCCGCCGACCTAGCCGCGCGGCATCATCGACAACCGGATCAGCGTGCGTTCCAGAACGGCCATGGGCGGCGCTGTCTGCCCGGCCGAGCGCAGCGCCAGATCGGTGTCTGTGATCATGGTCAGCGCCTCTTCCAGCCGTGCCGCGCCCCAATTCTGCGCCTGCCGCTGCATCCGGTCACGGCGGGGGCCAAAAACCGGGGGGCGTAGGCTTGCCATGCCTTTACCTACGCCACCTGGGTCCGACGCTGCCGTGTAAAGCGCGCGAAAATGGCGAGACGCGGCCATGCAAAGCCCAACGGGCTGCACCCCTTGCGCGCGAAGGCGTTTCATCACCGGCCCTACCTCGCCCGGGCGTGCTTCGGCCACGATGTGCAGGATGTCATCAAGCTCCGCTTCCACCGACAAAGGCGCGCAG
>JBCCAJ010000248.1:0-4812 GCA_039814845.1 Pseudomonadota bacterium
CGATGTCCTTCAAAACCACACTCACATTTCTGGTGCTTGGTCTGTGCGCGGCCGTGGTCGCTCTGTCAGGGCTGCGCCTCAACGACGCCTGGCAAAATCAGCTAAAGGCCCAGCGCAACCTGGATGCGGTGCCACAGCTTCTGGACATCAAGACCATCGTGGACACGTTGGCCGCCGAACGGCTTTATGTCTACGCTCTGACCTCTTCAGCGCAACAAGTGCACGACGACACAGTGGGGGAGGTTCTGGGCTCCTTCGAGGTCACGGACACTGTTTATGAAAACGCGTTGACCCGGCAGGACGCGGACTTGAAAAACGCGGCGATGATCGCCTTTGAGGGTTACAAGTCAGCGCGGGTTACAGCCTTGGATGCCGCTAAAACCTCTGCCTTTCTGCGCGACCCTGCTTCTGGGGCGGCGTGGCTTGCGGCGGCCAAAGACTTTGACGGCATTTTCCAATCCGCCGCCGTGGAAAAGGCTGGTAACAATCCGGCCATCGCCCGGTTGGTAGAGGAATTGGGCAGGTTAGAGGGCGCAGTGGCCGATGATGCCCTTGAACTTGCCGGGGTGCTGGCATCCCGTGCGTATTTCAGCACCGCGAGCGTGGCTGAACTGACCGGGCATGAAACCCGGTTTACCTCCGCCTCGACGCGCATCGCGGAATTGACGCAAACAGCGCTGCCCGCCTTGGCCGTGCCTGCGGCAGATTTGGCAGCAGCTCTTGATGCGATCTACATCATGCCCCGGGCTGAAATCCTGACCGTCGGCATTGACGGCGGTACATTTCCCGATACCGCCGAGCCTGATGCCTGGCTGTCCCGCACTCATGACACCTTCGCAGCCATCGGTGCGTTCCGCCAAGCGGCTCTGGCCTTTGTTCTGGACCATGAGCGCAAAGGGCTAGCGCAGGCCGAACAGACCTTCCTGATCTCCGCCCTGATCATTGGCGCGGGCATTCTGGGCAGTGTGGCCGTGTTTTTTACGGTGATCTTCATGGTCGTCCGCCCACTGCGAAAGTCAGTTGCAATGGTGAAACAACTGGCCGATGGGGATGTGAATTTCTCACTCTCTGGGTTCACCCGCCGCCACGAACTTGGCGCGCTCACCAATGCCATCCACGCCCTGCGGGAGGCCGAACGTCAGGCCCGCGCTGACCGCGCCGCGCGCATGCGCACCAATGAGGAACTGATCGCCGCCGTGGACGGCGTCGTGTCCGCCGCCGCACTGGGCGATTTCAGCCAAACCATCCCCCACCCAGACGGAGACATAGACGCAGGCACCGAGGCCCTGGTGCAAGGCGTCACGCGCCTATGTGAAATCGTATCGGGTTTTGCCTGCGATGTGGACCGCGCCGTAGCCGCGATGAGTGAGGGCGATCTGACCTACCGCATTGATCAAACCTATGCAGGGCTCTTTGGCGACGTGACAGGCGGCGTGTCACGGTCCATGACACGTGTGGGTGAGGTCGTAAGCGATGTTCAAATCGCGGCAGGAGACATCAATGAGGCCGTGGCCCACATTTCTTCTCGTGCCTCGGACGGGTCTGCCCGTGCGGCCCAGCAGGCGGAACTGGTCGAGGAAAGCCGCGCCATCCTGTCGGAGCTTTCCGACAACGTCACGCAAAGTTCGAAGGCCGCGCAGGATGCCGCAATCGCCGGTCAGACAGTTGTCGAACAGACCAATGCCAGCGTGGACATGATCGATCAAACCGTCGAAAGCATGTCCCGCGTGGAACATAGTTCCAAGGATATTTCCGACATTGTGGACATGATCGAAGATATCGCGTTTCAAACCAACATTCTGGCGCTCAATGCCTCGGTCGAGGCTGCCCGCGCAGGGACCTCTGGCAGCGGGTTTGCTGTGGTCGCCCAAGAAGTGCGTGCGCTGGCCCGTCGCGTCTCAGAGGCGGCCAGCAATATCGGCGAACTGATTTCCACCTCCGTGGATCATGTCCGTGATGCTGCGGGGTCTGTCCGCGACACCAACGTAAAGCTGCGCTCCATCAAGGATGAAATCACGAATGTGGTCGCTTCCGTGCAGACCATCGCTGCCATTTGCGAAGAACAATCCGCCGGCGCGGTGTCCGTCGCCTCGCAGTTCGAAGATTTCAATGAAACCGCCAAGACAAACGCGCAGGTTGCCGATCAGAACCGCACCACTGCGGCTGACCTTGCTCAAAGCACTCATCATATGCTGTCTCAGGTGTCGTTCTTCCACACGGAACAGTCCGAACGCCCGCCATTGGGTCAAAAGGATGCGGCCTAACCCGCGTTGCTGTGCACACCCAACCCCACCTGCATCAGCATCTTGCGCACCGGCGCCAGACTATAGAGCGCATCGAGCCCCCGCGCCCGCGCATCGCGCAGCAGCGGGTCATCGGCCATCGAAGCCCGGTTGAGCAAATCAATCCCTGTCACCCGCACGGCGACCTCTGAATGACGGGCTTTGTGATAGGCCTGCATCATCGCCGCATTCCCCAACCCATCGGGGTCAGCCTGAGCAAGATCCAAAAGGGCTGCCAGATCCGCCAGCGACATGTTCAGCCCTTGCGCCCCGATGGGCGGCACCACATGCGCCGCTTCCGCCATCAGCGCGACCCGTTCCCCCGCCATCCGTTCCGCCAATTGGCTAATGAGCGGCCAGACCGACCGGCGCGAGGCAAGTTTGAGCGGACCCATTATACCGCAGCTGCGCGTGGTCATTTCCGCCTCGAACGCTGCCTCCGGCAATGCAGCCAGCCGCTGCGCCCCCACGCCCCGTTCCATCCAGACAACGGCCGAACAGGGCAGCCCTTCATGGTCGGGCAAGGGCACGAGAGTAAATGGCCCGCCTGTGCGGTGAATTTCCGTGGACACATTGTGATGCGGTTCCGGATGGGTCACCGCAAAAGCCAGCGCCTTTTGCCCATAGCGCGTGGTGCGCACAGGGATGCCCATCGCTTCGCGCACCGGAGAACCACGCCCGTCGGCGGCGATCACGAGACGCGCGCGCGCAGATGCGCCATCACTCAGCCGCACCATTGCTTCCCTCTCCCGGGTCATAACCCGGGCCACACCCACGCCCATCCGCAATTCCACATTGGTGAACTGCGCTGCACGGGCCAACATCTCTCTGCGCAGCAACCAATTGGGCACGTTCCACCCAAAAGGCTGATCCGAGATGTCAGAGGCATCGAATTCCCGCACAACGCGCGGCTCAGGCAATGCACCGCCTGCATCAATGATCCGCATCACCTGCAACGCGCTCGGGGCCTCACCCAGCCGTGCCCAGACACCGGCCCGTTCCAGCACGCGGCGTCCCGGTTGCAGGATCGCCGTCGTGCGCAGATCCGCGCCCGCCGCATCCCGTTCCGTGACCGGGGCCGTGGGATCAACGCACAGAACATCAAATCCCGCCTCACCCAAGACGCAGGCCGCCGCCAGCCCGGCGACACCTGCACCCGAGATCACGATGTCATAGCTTTGACGGCTCATGGGGGTCCTTTCAGTATCCTGACATATGTCGGTCGCAAACCTGGTGCAAACCACGCGCGGATTGCCGCATGGGGGCTAAAGTAGACCCAGAAAGTCGCCGAGATCTTCGGCATGAAATTCTATATGCGCGCCCTCTGCGCGGTCCGGCGCGATCAACACAGTGCGCATGCCCATCGCATAGGGCACCGCCAGATTGCGCGGCTCATCTTCAAACATCGCAGCACGGGTGGGATCAATCCCGGCCCGCGCGAATACCGCATCAAAAGCCGCCTGTTCAGGTTTCGGACGATAGCCTGCATGTTCCACGCCATAAACCGCATCAAACAAACCGCTCAGCCCGCGCGCCTCAATCACCCGGCGCGCATAGGGCGCACTGCCGTTGGTATAGACCATGCGCCGCCCCGGCAGCGCGGCAATCCGCGTGGCCAGATCGGGATCCTTGGGCAAGACGCTGAAGTCAATGTCATGGACCGCGTCCAAGTAAGGGTCAGGGTCAAGCCCATGCTCCGCCATCAGCCCCGCCAGCGTTGTGCCATGCTGACGCCAATAGAGCGCGCGCAGATGATCGGCCGTGTCCCGCTCCATCCCCAGCGCGTCCATCACATATTGCGTGATCAGCCGATCAATCTGATCGAAAAGCCGCACCCGCGGCGGATAAAGCGTGTTGTCGAGGTCAAAGACCCAAGTATCCACGTGAGAGAAATGCGCCTTCGCCATCGTCGGTCATCTAGCGCGGATGAGGTGAGGGGCCAGCGGCGGCACAACCAATCTGTCACCGGGCAAAAGCCGGGTTGCGATGGCATGCAGATGATCGCGCTTTAGCCCCACACAGCCTGCCGTGGGAAAACCCGGCCTGCGCCATTGATGTATGAAAATGCAAGAACCCGCCCCCGCGCGTGCAATGGGGTAATTCCAGTCGGTCACCAGCACCAGATCATACATCGGATCGGCCCGGCGCATCACTTCGTGCGAGCCGGTATAGGGCGCACGGACGGGCAGGTTATAGTCTTGGCGCGCGGCATCATCGGACCACAGATCACCGGGGCGGATCGCCCGCGCCCAGACGTTCGGGCGTGCCATGCGATCTGGTCTGTAATGTATCTCAACAATCCGGTGTACACCCACCGGCGTCGCGCCGTCGCCCTCTTGCTTGTTAAGCGAGAGCCCACCACGCCCAATCATGCAGGGATAAACCCGGCCTGCATAGCGCAACCCACGCGGGGTCAAAACGAGGTCATTTGCGGTCACTCGGCCGCCTTCACCACCGCCCCAAAAGGCTGCCACACCCGTTGCGAGGGCACATGCAGCTGCAGCGCATCGCCCACCCGCAACGGCCCTTC